>NZ_JADBTX010000002.1:0-4070 GCF_020245945.1 Microcystis sp. M015S2 | reverse complement strand
GTTTATACACACCGAAACGGCGTTTGAATTGTTCATCTGATAAGTTTTGATAATCCATAATTTTGCTAATAAACATAGCAAAATTATAGATGATTTCCTGACCTAAGATCACATTTTATTCTTTTTTCCACTTCAATCTAAAAATCGAGAAAAAAGAAAGATGTTCCATTATACCATAAAAAAATTATGCAAGAGGTCTAATTAGCATCGCCAATCAAAATAAAGGGCGACCAAAAGAAAGGATGGCTTTTAATTTGACTCAGTTTGGCCTTTTGCATGGCTTCACTTTTACTCATACCATTCTTGAGATTTTGATAAAATTGCGTCATAATTTCCGCACTGGTATTATCTTCAGCACTCCAAAGACTGGCAATTACTGATTTAGCACCGGCTCTTTCTAAGACGTAAGCAAGTCCTGAAATTTCCTGGCCGTCTGCGTTGGCTTCCTTGGCGGTTTGACAGGCACTCAGGGTGATTAATTCGGTATTTTTTAAGCCTAATAATGCGGCATCAGCGATGTTATATTGCTCTTTATTGGCGAAAAGAATAGTATTAGCTTGCATACCCAAATTAGGACAGCCAGCAAGATTAAAGCATCCATGAGTTCCTAAGTGTAAAATCGAGAAGCGAAAGGCTTGTTTTTTGAATATATCTAGAGTTGCGTTTATACCGAGATATTTTTCACTTCCCGGAAAGATTTTGCTGATAGTTTCTGCTTCTATTTCTGTGCCTTTAAGTTCTTCTTGGGTGGGTTTAGGGTTAGCAAATGCTAGGCCTTGTAAGGGTTTTCTTTCGGTCGCGGGAGGGGTAGATGTGGAGATGCGAGTTAAATAATAAATTGGATATTTTTCTAGGAGAACTTGGTCATTTTTCTTATCGTAGAGAGTTTCAAAGGGAATATAGCGCAGTTGTCCGGTAGCGATGATGGCGATATTTTTCGGGGAACTGGTGGCGATTTGGGACTCGATGGGACGGATTAAAATCTCGTATAATTTACTACCGGTAACGAGGTAGTCGGCATTTTTATAGTCGGGTAATTGGGTACGGTATTCGCTGACGAGTTGGTTAAATTCCTCGCGTTTTGTATCACTTTGAATAACGATTAATTTTTCTCTAGTAACGAGAAATAGGGCGACTTTATCGCGGAGGGGAACGGGTTGAATGACGAGGGTATCAGGAGCGATATTTTTCTGTAGTTGGGCGATGTCGGTGGGTTTGGTTTCAAAAAGTTCAGCAATTTCGGGGTATTTATCTCCGATAGTTTCCGCATTTTTATACACTTTCTCCTCGAATTGTCGGATCTGTTGTGCTAGTTCTTCCGAGTATTTATCCTGTAGTTGTCGGCGCATTCCTTCGAGTTGTTGATTGTCGGCGTTCCAGTTATCAAGTGCTTTTTGTGCATCAGGATCAGCAACTTTGGCATTAATCAGGCGATTGTAATCGGCGAGATCGGCGGTAGTGGCGAGGTTGCTCCATTCAAATGCTTTTTCGGGTTGGTTCTGTTGGATAAGGAGGTCAATGAGGTGAGGAAACGTTTCTAAGACATAAACATTACCTCCCCAATGCTTTTCACGGTATTTACGAGGTACGTCACGACGCGACTCAATAATAAGATTAGCACTTTGCTCTAAATAGCTTAAGGCTTCGCTCGGACGATTTAGCATCTTGTAAGCTATACCAATTTTGCTCAGAACCATCTCCTTATTGCCTTTATATTCTTGTCCATAAGTTTTAATAAATTCTGATAACGCCGATAGATAGTAAGTAAGTGCTTGTTCATTATTTCCTTCCTTCATATACAAATCACCAACTTCCAAATTACCTCTAACTCTTGTAACTTCGGCGAATCTAACCGGTAAAGAAAACATTTGATTATAACAATCTAGTGCCTTCTGCTTTTCATCAAACTTGACGTATACCTGACAGAGAGCCTGAAGTGAATTGCCTTTAATGAATAGAATATATTCGGATTTTGTGAATTCCGACAGAGTTTTATCCATAGCCAATTGATCAAGAATAAGAATACCCTTCTGCAAGTAACTAATCGAATTTTTTTTATCATCTAATTCAGCGTAAGTACGGCCAATCTTAAGGAGATATGCTGATTCTTCTACACGATTTTCTACTAGAGGCTTATATTGAGATTGATGTATAGTTAGTGCTTGTTGGTAAAAATTAAGACATTCTAATGTATTTCCATAATATTCAATAGGCTTTTGGTACTGTCCAAGAGAGTAGTAAGCATTTCCTACTGAATACATACAAATATCTCCCAATATAGAAAAGATAAATTCTTGTTTTGGTTTATCTCCTAATTTTTGATAACCAATGAGTGCTTTTTTTAGGTTTTCAATAACCGATTTAATTCTGCTCTTTTCATTGATTGAAAGTGGCCTTATTAATTCTACTGGTTCCGAATACAATGCTAGAGCTTCATTAAATATTCGGTCAGTTTCTCTACGGAGATCGAATTGGTCAGTAAAGGTTCGAGCGATTGCTGCTGGGATAAAGGCGTATTCTCTCCCCCTATCAATTCGTTGAGCTGCGGTTCCTATCGCTGTATACAGTGATTCTGATTGTCTCAAATAGTCAATAGCCTTTTGGTACTGTCCAAGAGAGTAGTAAGCATTTCCTAAATTAAATAGTATTATTGTTTTTAAATCAATGGGTCTTATGTTTATAAAGTCATCGAATAAGCCATCACCATTAGAATCGTATTTATTCAAGATTGCTAAAGACTGTTCAAGGTACTCGATCGCCTTCTGGTACTGTCCGAGGGAGTAGTAAGAAAGTCCTAAGCCACCTAAAGAATTAGCTTCCCCAGCGCGATCGCCGATATTCTTCATGATAGCTAAAGACTGTTGATAAAACTCGATCCCTTTTTGGTAGTTTCCGAGGAAGTTATAAGTGTTCCCTAACACAAATAGTATTATGCCTTCTTCTTTTCGATAACCGTTTTCTCTCGTCAAAGCTAAATACTTTCGATAAGACTCGATGTCTCGATAGCCGATTTCCTGGATAATAGCTAAAGACTGTTGCTGATAGTCAGTTGCTTTTTTATACTGTCCGAGGGATTGGTAAGCAGCTCCTAAATTGCCCAAAGAAATGGCTTCTCCTTTGCGATCACGAATCTCCCTCGCAATAGCTAAAGACTGTTGATAAAAATCGATCGCCTTTTGGTACTGTCCGAGAGACTCGAAAATGATTCCTAAGTTGCCTAAGTCAATGGATTCCCCTTCGCGACTATGGATCATTCTATTGGTAGCTAAAGACTTCTGAAGAGATTCAATCGCCTGTTGAATCCGTTGCTGTAAAAGCTGATCGGCTTCCGCTTTCCTCGCATCCGTATTTTGCGCTATTACCGCAGGGACGAGAGAGGAGAGTTTCCCGTTAACCATCGGCAACGTCGCCACCGCCACCAGAGAAAGACAAAATAAAACGTAACCTTTGCGAATTTTAACCATTTACCCGCACCTCTCCCCAAAATCCTCTTGATATGACCCCATTATGCCAGACATCAAAAAAATCGACCAGAGGAAAAAAGGTCGGGCATGGCAAAAAATGTCTTGAACTTCTCACATCACTTAACAATTTAGTATTAACTTTCCGAACCATTGTCTAATCTCTTGTTTTTCACTCTCTTCCAACAGAAAATCAATATTTTTGAATTGTTCGGCCGTTCTCTGTTTGACTCCTAAAATCTCAATCCCCACAACCCTGTCCGCCTCATCGTAATCATAAACAATCCCCGGCGCTACTTCCTCAGAATCCATAACCTTTCCCTCAAAACGACGAATATAAGCGGCATTAGTGGCTTGATTATAGTCTATTTTCATAGTTTCCCCTTTAATCGGCGTTCAAAATGGACAATTACCAAAAGATTATAATTACTATATTGTTCACATCAAACAAAAATACCCATGAAAACCAGACAAGAATACCTCAACGCCCTAGTCAACTTTGACCAACCCCTATCAACCATCCTCCCTATCCTAAAAACCTTTCCTTGGGACAGTAGCGAAGCAATTATCACCCTAAAAAAAGAGCATCTGATCGATATTCTCGATCGC
>NZ_JADBTX010000019.1:0-46681 GCF_020245945.1 Microcystis sp. M015S2 | reverse complement strand
TCGGGCTACATCAAATGTTCCAAAAAAATATAGAAGAGCTAATGCAAATTAGCCGCTATCGGTTGAAGGATTACATCAAAGGACAAAGAGCGATATCGCTTGCCCTATCTACCTTCTAGCTCGCTTGTCCCCCTCTCAGAAGACTTACAATCCGTAAACGAAGTCAGCATTAGTCATGCCAAATGCGGCACCAGCACCAACATTGGCAATTAGGTAACTACCGACGAGGTTGGAATCGTTATACCAGATGTCGCCGTTGCTAGTGTTGACGTAGATGCCGGAGAGGTTTCCCAATGCTCCCCCAGTGAACCCCGCTCCCTTGAAAAACCAGGCAGAGTTAAGGACACTTCCGTTCACATTACCACTATTAAAGATCAGACCCTTGATCCCCAGATTCAAGGATCCGGCTAAAGTGCTGTCAAGACTGTTCGCCAGAATGATCGTGTCAGCGGGTACAGAGAAGTCGGTGATCAGATCACGGTTCGCTACGTTGTTGAGCCTGAAGAAATCGTTTCCAGCACCACCAGTGAGAGTATCCAGACCCAGGCCACCATCGAGGACATTGCTGCCACTGTTGCCCGTGAGGATGTTGTTTTTACCATTGCCAGTAGCGTTGATATTGCCAAACCCCGTCAGGGTCAAGTTCTCAATCCCATATCCTTGGTTCCCAGGTGTCCCCGGTGCTAGAGAATAAGTGACTGAGGCCAATACCGTATCAGCCGTCCCACCTAGGGCATCATCGAAGACCTCCTTGACGATATCGCCCACATTGTCCACGAAGTAGGTGTCGTTGCCATCACCACCATCCATAGTGTCAGCACCCAGGCCACCATCGAGGACATTGCTGCCACTGTTGCCCTTGAGGATGTTGTTTTTGCTATTGCCAGTAGCGTTGATATTGCCAAACCCCGTCAGGGTCAAGTTCTCAATCCCATGTCCTTGGTTATAAAATGTCCCTGGTGCTAGGGAATAAGTGACTGAGGCAAATACTGTATCAGCTGTCCCACCCAGGGCATCATCGTAGAATTCCTTGACGATATCGCCCACATTGTCCACGAAGTAGGTGTCGTTGCCATCACCACCATCCATAGTGTCGGCACCCAGGCCACCATCGAGGGTATCATTCGACCCGAGTCCCAAATACCATCCAGTGACTCCGGCTGATGCCGAAGATGGAGTAATGGTGTTATTAAGGCCATTTCCCGTAACTAGGGGCATAAATTTAATCCTCCTTAACAATTACATAATTTACACCCTGTGCAACTGTATTTTTAGTCTTGATTTCCAAGGCTTTCAGAAATCGGCAGAGATAAAGTATCCTCGGTAACCCTGATTCCGTCGTTTTTAGTTGCACATCGCATAATTATTGCTACTCTACAGCAAAACGTCTAGAATGGTCATTAATTTTTGTGAATGGTCGGGTCTTCTAACCGAAGGCATTGACGAAAAGCACATTGTATCTGTCCTAGAGGCACTATGAAAAAGCTTAAGCAATACTGGACTGCTGAAGCACTGGAAAAAGACTTAGGCGATCCTCTCAATCCCGATAACCCTCTATCCTACAAGCGGGTGATCGAAATTGACGAGAGCGAAGAATTTCCCCACGAGGAAATTCGCTGGTTATACGACTGGAAACTCCAACACTACTACATTCCCACGGATTGCGGCGGTGAGTTCACCTCTTTTGAGGAATTTGTCGCTTTTGTGCGCGTACTTTCCCGACGGGATCAAACTATCGGTATCGCTTTTACTACCCTATTCTGGTCGTTTTTAAACTGGATGGCGGGAACCCCAGAACAGAAACAGAAGCTCGCCCGTTTTATCATGGATGACTATGGGGCGATGTGTCTGGGTTACTCGGAAAAGGAACACGGCAGCGATCTGATCAATGGTGATCTGACCGCGACGAAGGTGGAAGGAGGTTATATTCTCAATGGGGAGAAATGGCCGATTAACCGGGCGACTATCTCTGGAATTTCCTTTATTTTGGCGAAAACCGATGCTAACGGCGGTCCGAAGTGTTTAACCCTATTTATGGTAGATAAACGGCAATTAGACCCCGAAAAATACTATAATTTACCGAAAATATACACCCATGGCGTGCGCGCCTCCGATATGAGTGGGATTGGTTTTAAGGATTGTTTCGTCCCTGATTCTATGCGTTTACGCGAGGAGGGAGACGGTTTAGAATTAGCCCTGAAAGGTTTCCAAATCACCCGAATGTTGTGCGCCGCTTTTTCCCACGGGGCAGCCGATACCGCTTTAAGAACTACCCTCGGTTTTGCCGTTAATCGGGTAATTTATAACAAAACTGTGATGGATTTGCCCCAACCCCGGCGCACTCTCGTGGATGCTTTCCTTGACATCCTTATTTGCGATTGCGAGACGATTCCGGCCGCGAGAGGTTTTCATATTATCCCCGAACAGTTTAGCGTCTGGGCTTCGGTGGTAAAATATTTTGTCACCGTCCGTCTGGAGGAGATGGTTAATAGTGTTTATGTGGTCTTGGGGTCGCGTTTTTATATGCGAGAAGAACACGAATTCGGCATCTTCCAGAAGCTACTGCGGGATAATTCGATTATCAGTATGTTTGACGGCAGTTCGATCGTCAATCTTCATGCTTTAATCCTACAATTGCGTCCTTTAACCAAATATCGGGCTAAACGCAACTCGGGCACCATGTCGGCGTTAACAACCCGTTTAGAGGCGATTTTTAGCCTAGAAAAGTCGGTTCCTCCCTTTGAACCCAATAATTTAGAGTTATTTGGCCGGGGAATGGATGATTCCCTGCAAGGTTTAGAGATTGCCCTTGATATGCTAGAGGGATTGAAAGATTCTCAGGAGGTGGACCGGGAAGTATTAGAAAATCTATTGATGTTGGGTAATTTAGTTTTAGAGGAACTAAATGCTCACGATGAACAGATTAGTCAATCGAAATTCGAGTATGGTCACGACCAATCACCCGAATTGTTCGAGATTGCCAAGAAATACTGTACTTTACACGCTGCTTCCGCTTGTTTACACACTTGGCTTTATAATCGTTCCATCTTGGGGGAATTTTTTGCCCGGGGGGAATGGTTGGTGTTGAGTTTACACCGATTACTGCGAACTCTCCGGCCGCTGCCTTACACTCTATCTGAGGTGTATGTAGAAAATGTTGCCCAAGAATTGCTGAAATTATATCGAGAAAATCAACATTTTTCGATCGTGCCTTTTCAATTAGCCCCTTCACAAACTACCGAGGAAAAAACCCATGAACTCCAACTCCAATCTTAATAATCTCGTACAAAATTGGTTAGTCAAACAGTTAGCCGATCAGTTATCTTTGGATGCAAAAACGATTAATGTGACTGAACCTTTAACCCGTTATGGTTTAGATTCGATCGATGCGGTAACGATGGTGGGTGATCTAGAAGATTGGGTCGGTCAAGAGTTACCTTCTACCCTTTTCTGGGATCATTCTACTATTGAAAAAGCGTCTCTTTTCCTAGTAGAAAACTACGATCTTTCTAATCTTTCCGGTGAGGAAACCCCCGCAGAAGTTGCTCCCGTCGCTGAAAAAGCTGAACCGGCCGTTAGTGGTGGCAAAGGTTGGAGTTTATTCGGTCGTCGTTAATTTTAGGTGTAGGGTGGGTTAGGCGACGACAATTTATGCTAGGGAAAATTATCTAGTATTCGCCGTAACCCACCTATATTAGTTATCAATTGGCTCTGTTCTCTACTCACCAGTATAGGAATTGCTAAGTACCTAAACAAAATTAATTACCCATTTCTCCGTAAAGCAACAATCGCTGTATTTCTTTTCTGTTGCCCGTTCCGCAGTTCTGGAGTTCCCTCTCACCACTAGGAAATTTATTTTGTACGACTACTTATAAATTGAAATATATAAAAAAGGGCGATCACTTGATCGCCCTTTTCTCCTACTAAATAACAAAAATTAGCGTAAGATATACACCAGTAAAAATAGGATAATCCAGACCACATCGACGAAATGCCAGTATAATTCTGCCGCTTCCACACCAAAGTGAGATTGACTAGAATAGTGGTCTTTTTGACGAGAACGCCAGAGGACCGATAGAATCAGCACTAAACCGAAGGTAACGTGGAGACCGTGGAATCCGGTTAAGGCATAAAAAGCGCTGGTGAAAACATTAGTTGTCAGACCGAATTCAGCGTGATAATATTCGTATCCTTGACCACAAAGGAAGATAATTCCCATCAGGGCAGTAATGCCGAACCACAATTGTAAACCGGCATTATTGTTTTGTTTAATTGCCTTTTGTCCCATGTGCATAACAAAACTACTGGACACCAGAATAATCGTGTTAATTGTCGGTAGGGTTAATTCTAATTCGGGCGTGCCGGCGGGGGGCCAAACGGGTAACATGGTACGGTAGAGCAAGAAAGCGGTAAATAAGCCTAAAAAGATGGAACTTTCCGCCACTAGAAACAAAACCAAACCGAATAAGCGATGATCCGGGTGGCCATGATGCCCGTGTTCCACCGTTTCCTGATGATAATTGACAGAGAGTTGAGAATCTTCGAGCGTTGAACCTTGCATGATTGAATGTCCTTAGTTTACACGGGAGACGGGGAGCTTTTTCTCAGTGATCAGTAAACAGTAAACAGTAATCAGTGAACTGAAAACTCACATCTGATAACTGATAACTGATAACTGATAACTGATTATTGCGATTCGGCGCCCACTTCAGCGAGGATATCTTGTACTGATTCCTCTGCTTCCGATTCTTCCATATCAATACCGTAATCGTAGGGGCCGGACCAAAGAATCGGCATTTCCTCGAAATTCTCGATAATTGGGGGAGAGGAAGTTTGCCATTCTAGGGTTAAAGCGCGCCAAGGATTACGACCGGCGGGTTGACCTTTAAAGGCACTCCAGACCATATTAATAGCGAAGGGAATACTCGATATACCGAGAATATAAGCTCCTGCGGTACTAAGAACATTTAAATCCTGAAACTGCACATCATACAGGGCAATACGACGGTTCATACCCAATAATCCCAATTCGTGCATCGGCATGAAAGTTAAATTCAAACCGATAAAACTGAGAACAAAGTGGATACGACCGAGAGTCTCGTTATACATCCGTCCGGTCATTTTCGGGAACCAATGGTAAACGGCAGAAAATAAGGCCATTGCCGTACCACCAAATAGTACATAGTGGAAGTGACCGACGACAAAATAGGTATCGTGGACGTGGATATCGAAGGGAACAGAAGCCAACATAATCCCGGTCAAACCACCGATGAGGAAGGAAGACAGGAAACCGATCCCAAATAATAAAGACGTATTGAGACTCAGTTTACCGCCCCAAAGAGTGGCACACCAACTAAAGATTTTAATGCCAGTGGGAACGGCGATTAACATAGTTGCCGCCATGAAAAACATCCGTAACCAACCGGGGGTGCCGCTGGTGAACATATGGTGGGCCCAAACGATTAAACCCAAGAAACAGATGGTGAGACTGGAATAGGCGATCGCTCGATAACCAAAAATCGGTTTACGCGCATGAACTGGTAATATCTCCGATATAGTGCCGAAAAAGGGCAAAATCATGATATAAACAGCAGGATGGGAGTAAAACCAGAACATATGCTGATAAACCACCGGATCGCCGCCGCCGGCGGGGTTAAAAAAGCTCGTGCCAGCGATTAAATCAAAGGACAAGAGAACGAGAGCAGAAGCGAGAACGGGGGTGGAAAGCAGTACCAGAGTCGAGGTGGCCAGCATTGCCCAACAAAATAGCGGCATACTGTACAAATCCATCTCAGGAATCCGCATTTTCAGGATTGTGGTGATGAAATTAATCGAGCCTAAAATCGAAGAAGTCCCGATCAATAAAAGGCTCAAAATCCACAATTCTTCCCCCCATTTGCCGCTAATTAAGCTCAAAGGTGGGTAGGAAGTCCAACCGGACTGGGGTGCGCCGACAAAGAAACTGGATAACAATAGCAGCCCGCCGGGGGGATTAAGCCAGAAAGCCACAGCGTTAAGACGAGGAAAAGCCATATCTTCCGCCCCAATCATCAGGGGAATGAGATAATTGGCAAAACCTGCCCCAACCGGAACGATCCAAAGAAAGATCATGATCGTTCCGTGCATGGTCATGAATTGGTTATATAGTTCTGGGGAGACGAAATCGGGGTCGGGAGTGGCTAATTCTGTCCGCAGCACTTCCGCGAAAGCACCGCCAATAAAGAAGAAAAGAAAGGCAGTCACCAGATATTGAATACCGATGACTTTATGATCGGTGCAGAAAGTAAAGTAATCGGTCCACTTGCGGTGATGAATCACCTCGGGAACGGTTGCTGGGGTGGTTATTTCCGTTGATGCTGTCATAAGGCCAAGATTTTAGATGACAAGAAAAATTACATTTGGTGCTGATGGGGAACTTGGGCGAGGATTTCAGCGTCTATGCCCATTTCTTCGGTGTAGGGGGTCAAATATTGACTATCAGAGCGATCTTTAGCGGTCATGGCTACGGTTTGATCGCTGTCAACTTCAGCGATTGTGTTATCCTGCACCCATTGGTCGTAATCTGCTTGGGAGTGAACCACAAAGCTAGATTTCATGCCACCGTGATAGGCCCCGCAAAGTTCCGCACAAATGATCGGATATTGACCAATTTGATTGGATGTGAACGATAACACCGTTTCCTGTCCGGGGATAACGTCCTGTTTTAGACGCAATTGGGGAACCCAGAAAGCATGGATCACATCTCCCGCTTCCATATTCAGTTGCACGGGGCGATTGACGGGAGCGTGCAGTTCCCCGGAAACAATGCCAGTTTCGGGATAGGTGAAGATCCAAGCGTATTGAATACCTTTAACATTGACCACTAGGGGGGGAACTCCTTCACCATCGTAGGAATTGCCGATTCCTAGGGCTACTCTGCGATCGCCGCCCATGGCCATCATCGTGCCGTGGTGATGACCGTGGTGGGCGATTTCTCCTTTGTCACCCTTGGAAATCAAGGGATCGAGACCGCCGATATTGTTATAAATCTCGAAGCTATAGACGGCAAGGATAAAGACGATTACCGTCGGAATGGCTGTCCAGAAGATTTCTAGGGGGACATTGCCCTCCACTGCCGGCCCGTCGGTTTGATCCCCCGGTTGACGGCGAAAGCGAATCACTATATAGATGATCACGCCTTCAACTATTAAAAATAGTCCCGTGGCGATGGTCATCATCAGATTAAAGATATTATCTATCTCCTGAGCATCTTCAGAAGCGGCCACAGGCATTAAACCATGATTTTGGCCGTACCAGAGACTAATTAAGGTTAAAGTGATCCCGAGTACGAGCGTCAGGATACTGCTGGGAATTTTCACGGTCTTTTCAATATTTTTAATAGTGGCTACTTATTCAAGGCTAAAACATGATTCCCCTATAGATGGGAAATTTAACCAGCATCTTCTGAGAATTTTATCTTTTCTTTGGGATCGTTTTCAGGGAAAGTATTTAAAATCACTAATTTTTATATTTTATTCTGAGTTTATGTAAACAAATGTAACGGAAATGGCCAGAAATCTAAAGAATATCTAAAAGGTTTTACCGGTCGTAAAAAAACTCATTCACAGTGATAACTAACTGGCAAACAAAGCCATGATCTTTGATGACAGACTCCTTGAGAACAGGCAAACCGATGACCGAATCTGTTTTTAACCCGACACCCCTAAGAGAAACCGGCAATATTCAGGTGTGGATGCGCCGCTTAGTCTGGAAAATTGCGATCGCTACTTTCGCCCTCATGGTGGTGGGCGCTGCCACCAGAGTTATGAACGCCGGTTTAGCTTGTCCCGATTGGCCTCTCTGTTACGGTCAATGGATTCCCAGTCAGCAGATGAATCTACAGGTATTTCTGGAGTGGTTTCATCGTCTCGATGCCTCTTTGATCGGGTTTAGTACGATCGCTCTCGTCGGTCTGTCTTGGTGGTATCGTCGCCATCTTCCCCCTTGGCTGTTGCCATCTGCGATCGCCGCTTTGGCTTTAATTCTCCTGCAAGGAGTCCTAGGAGGATTAACCGTCACCCAATTACTGCGATTTGACATCGTAACCGCCCATTTAGCCACAGCTTTGCTCTTTTTTGCCACCCTAATCGTCATTGCTATCGGTCTGACTCCCTACCGTGGCACAGGTAGGGTCGGGAAACTAACTGGGATGGGAATAGTCGCCACCGGTCTAGTTTATCTGCAATGTCTCCTCGGCGGTCTCGTCGGTTCCCGTTGGGCGGCCCATCAGTGTTTAACGGTTTCCCAACTCTGCACCGTAATGAATAGCCACATTATCGGGGTTTTTCCCGCCACTGTCTCGGTGTTAACCCTAGTTTTCTTCGCTTGGCGAGCTGCCGCTATCCATCCTCTCCTTAAAAAACTAGCTTTTAGCGCCGGGGGATTAGTCGCCCTACAGGTGTTTTTGGGCGTTGCCACCCTGAAACTGCATCTCCAGGTGGAACCCTTAACCATTACCCACCACAGCATCGGTGCGCTATTGGTGGCAACCCTCGTCGCTTTTACCACTTTTGCCCTTCGCGATCGTTCTTTCGCACCTATAAGCCATCTCTAAGGATTTAATCACGATGACTGGAACTCAAGCCCTTCGCCACCACGATAATTTTTTACAAGTCGCTAAAAGTTATTATCAACTCACCAAACCGCGAATTATTCCTCTACTGCTGATTACTACAGCCGCTTCTATGGAAATCGCCTCTAAAGGTCAGGTTTCCCCTCTCTTACTCTTTCTTACCCTCCTCGGTGGCACTCTCGCCGCCGCCGCCGCTCAAACCTTAAACTGCATCTATGATCGCGACATCGATCACACCATGCTTCGTACTCGCGCCCGTCCGATCCCCTCCGGTCGCGTGCAACCCCTCCACGCCCTCATTTTTGCCCTCGTTTTAGCCTCTCTTTCCCTAGCACTTTTTGTCTTTTTTGTCAATACTTTGAGCGGATTTTTAGCAATGACCGGCATCGCATTTTATATGCTGATTTATACCCATCTGCTCAAGCGTCATAGTATCCAAAATATTGTTATCGGTGGCGCGGCTGGCTCGATTCCTCCCCTCGTCGGTTGGGCGGCAGTAACGGGCGATCTCGGTTGGATTCCCTGGATTTTATTCGCAATTATTTTCCTCTGGACTCCTCCCCATTTTTGGGCTTTAGCTTTAATGATCAAGGATGATTATGCAGAAGTGGATATCCCGATGATGCCCGTAGTTAAAGGAGAAGAAGCCACTAGCGAGCAGATTTGGCTCTATACTTTAATCGTCGTTCCTTTCACTTTCCTCCTGATTTATCCCTTGGCTGCCTCTGGTGTGGTTTATGGTGTAGCGGCTTTAATTTTAGGGTTTGTTTTCCTGAAAAAAGCTTGGCGATTAAAACAGAATCCTTTTGATCGGGACATGGCTCGATCGCTGTTTAAATATTCCATTCTTTACATGATGTTATTATGTACAGCTATGGTGATCGATAGTTTACCCATGACCGCTCGTCTCATCGCTACAATTGCCAGTTTATTCTCCTGTAGTTAATCTCAGTTATCAGTTATCAGTAAACATTTATCAGTTATCAGTACCGATCACCGATTACTGTTTACTGTTCACTGAAAATACTCCCCATCTCCCCATCTCCCCAATTCATAATTGATAATTCATCATTCATAATTACCCCCGACTACTGATTGCGACTGAGGGAGTTAATTCGCTCGATTAGTTGGGCTAAGATGTCTTGTAATTGTCGATCTTGATGCTGGGAAAGGTTGATTTTATCACAGCTATAAATAACGGTGGTGTGATCTTTGCCGCCAAATTCTTCGCCAATGCGCGGTAAGCTTAAATCCGTGTGTTGACGCATCAAATACATTCCAATCTGTCGGGCAAAACTAATTTCTCGTCGGCGGGAATTTCCTTTTAGATCGGCGATTGAGAGTTGAAATTTTTCCGCTACTACCGCCATAATAATCTCAGGAGAAGTGGCAATTTTGGCCATTGGTGGATTTAAAACCGGCGCGATATTTTCTACCGTCATCGGCAATCCGGAGATAGAAATATAAGTAGTAGCCCGGATTAATGCCCCCTCTAATTCGCGAATATTAGAAGTATAATTAACGGCAATATATTCGATAACTTCTCTTGGGAGACGCAGATTTTCGTACTCGGCCTTTTTTTGTAAAATTGCCATACGAGTTTCGATATCCGGTGCTTGGATATCGGCGACTAATCCCATAGAAAAGCGAGAAATTAAACGATCCTGTAAACTGGGAATCTGTTTGGGGAGGCGATCGGAGGCTAAAACCACCTGTTTTCCCGCTTCGTGCAGGGTATTAAAGGTATGAAAAAATTCTTCTTGAGTGTATTCTTTTCCTTCAATAAATTGCAGATCATCCACTAATAATATATCGGCATGGCGATAATGATTACGAAAACTTTCCATACTATCTTGACGGATAGCGGTGATTAAATCATTCGTAAATTGTTCCGTGGATACATAAAAAACCCTGGATTGGGGATATAATTCTAGACGATAATGACCGATGGCCTGCATTAAATGGGTTTTACCTAATCCCACCCCACCACAGAGAAAAAGCGGGTTAAATTCCCTCCCGGGTAATTCCGCCACCGCTAAAGCAGCCGCGTGGGCCATACGATTGGTTGGACCGACAACAAAACGGGAAAAATTATATTTAGGGTTAAGTTGATTACCGGGAGATAATTCTAATTCTAAGCTAGTGTGAGGCTGGAAAATAGCGATCGAATCGCCCTGTTGTGCCGTTAGTTGAATCTCGACGGGATAACCGACGATATCCTCGACCACTTCAGCAATTGTTGACAGATAATTTTTCTGAAGATGGTTAAGAATAAAGGGATTGGCTGCCTGAATTACTAAGCGATCGTTTTGCCATTCTTTAACCGTCGCTGTTTGAAACCAAGTCTCGAAAGCGGGACGGGTTAATAGTAATTTTAGACGCTCTAGGAGATTATGCCAAAGTTGTTGGGCTCTGCTGTCCACGGTTAATTTTGATTAACAAAGTTGCTCTAGTGCTGCTGCGGGGAAACCTTATCAGTTTAGCGATATTTTGCCGTTGACGATAAAATAATTTTCAGAGGGAAACAATTAATCTTTAGACAGATGACGCAAGTTTTAACAATCACCCAATTAGGAAATCCAATTCTACAGCAAAAAGCAGCAGCGATCGATAATCTTCTCGGTGCTGACTGTCAAAATTTGATCGATTCCCTGATTACCACCGTACAAGCTGCCCACGGGGTAGGAATCGCCGCGCCCCAAGTTGCTCGGTCTCTGCGTCTGTTTATCGTTGCTTCTCACCCCAATCCTCGTTATCCCGACGCTCCGATGATGCCACCCACTGCCGTGATTAATCCTCGCATTTTGCGGGTCAGCGAGGAAATGGTCAAGGGTTGGGAAGGTTGCCTCAGTGTCCCAAATTTACGCGGTTTTGTCCCCCGTCATCAGTGGATCGAGGTGGCTTATTGCGATCGCAATGGTCGCGAAATCCGTCAAGTGTTCAGCGATTTTCTGGCGCGTATCTTTCAACACGAATACGATCATCTGGAGGGAGTCCTCTTTCTCGATCGCCTTGCCTCTCCGGCGGATTTATATTCGGAGGAAGAATATCAAAAAATCAGTAATATTCCTGAATATAAGCGATAAAATCGCAAAATATCTCTACATCTTCAAAATAGTTTAAACAGCTTAACGGGACTATATTTATCTGACGACAAAGTTTTTGTTGGTAAAGCTGAATTTTTTGTTAAAATGATAACGATTATCATTCTAAACAGGACACCTTTGCAAACAAATGAACTACTTGACAAAGTAAACTAATTGTGTTTTAGAACTCTGCCCTCAATTAACTAGGGAGATACTCAAGACTTTTTCGGTGACTAGGAAAATCAATTTTTCCAGATTTCCGCACCGGAGATAACCCCAGAGACGAGGGAATAACCCGATAGCTTTCATTAGTTATCGTCTAGATGCCCAGAAAAATAAATACTCTAGCAAAGGGTATTTATTGACAATTGGTAAAATCAGAAAACTTTGCCGATTAATTAACTATTGGAGTCCGTAAAAATATCTATGACCTTAGCTAAGTCCAAAGCAATTTTCCACAATGATGACTACAATCACTTTCCCGAAGTGATTACCGAACCTAAATCGCCGGTATCAGAAGCCGAGATGATGCAAGCGGTAAGAACACTGCTGTTAGGATTAGGAGAAGATCCCGATCGCGAAGGTTTACGAGACACTCCTAAACGAGTAGTAAAAGCCCTAAAATTTCTCACTTCTGGTTATCAGCAATCCCTGGATGAATTGCTGAATGGGGCAGTTTTTCACGAGAATGCTAACGAGATGGTTTTAATCCGAGACATCGATATGTTTAGCTCCTGTGAACACCATATTTTACCGATAATCGGCCGCGCTCATGTTGCCTATATTCCTAACGGGAAAGTGATCGGTTTATCGAAAATTGCCCGCATCTGTGAAATGTACGCCAGACGACTGCAAGTGCAGGAACGTTTAACCGCACAAATTGCCGATGCTTTGCAAGGATTACTACAACCTCAAGGGGTAGCTGTGGTGATTGAAGCGACTCATATGTGTATGGTAATGCGCGGGGTTGAAAAACCCGGTTCTTGGACTTCTACGAGTGCCGTGCGCGGTATTTTTGCCGATTCTGCTAAGACTCGTCAAGAGTTTATGAGTTTGATTCGTCATAGTCCCGATTTTCACTAATTAGTCAGGGGGATCAGGATTATTTGATCGTCCTATCCCCGGTTTTTGCCTAGGCAAAAAACCAGAGCAAAACCAGCTATTTACTGTTTACTTTTTATTTTTGACGCGCTGTTATCATGCTGATTCGTCCCCGTCGTCTTCGTTATACTCCAGCGATTCGCCGTCTTGTTCGTGAAACTGAATTAACCGTTAATGACTTGATTTATCCCCTCTTTATCATGGAGGGAGAAAATCAAAAGGTGGCTATTCCTTCTATGCCCGATTGTTATCGTTATTCCCTTGATTTATTGCTCAAAGAAGTGGTTAATGCTTATAATTTAGGCATTAATGCCATCGCTCTTTTCCCCCTGATTGCCGAAGATAAAAAAGATAATTTCGGTAGAGAAAGTTATAATCCCGATGGTTTAGTGCCAAGGGCGGTGAAAGCGATCAAAAAAGAAGTCCCTGAAATAATTATTATTACCGATGTAGCCCTCGATCCTTTTTCGATTTATGGTCATGATGGTATTGTGGAGGACGGTAAAATTCTCAACGATGAAACCCTGGAAGTTTTAGTGAAAATGTCGCTCTCGCAAGCGGCAGCCGGGGCTAATTTCGTCGCCCCTTCCGATATGATGGATGGTAGGGTCGGGGCGATCCGTCGAGCTTTAGATGCGGCTGGCTATTTGGATGTGGGAATTCTCGCTTATACGGCTAAATATGCCTCTGCTTATTATGGTCCCTTCCGAGATGCCTTAGAATCAGCCCCAAAATTTGGTGATAAGAAAACCTATCAAATGGATGGGGCTAATAGTCGGGAAGCCTTACGGGAAGCCAGTTTAGACATAACAGAAGGGGCAGATATTATTATGGTTAAGCCCGCTCTGGCCTACCTCGATATTATCCGTCGTCTGCGCGATAGTAGCCATCTTCCCGTCGCCGCTTACAACGTCAGTGGTGAATACGCAATGATTAAAGCGGCGGCAAAACAGGGCTGGATTGACGAAAAAAGCCTGATTTTGGAAACTTTAATCAGTATGAAACGAGCGGGGGCCGATTTGATTTTGACCTATTTTGCTGCCGATGTGGCATTAATGAAACAAGAAAGCCGATTTTAGGGTTTTTGCCAGCGAAATTGATAGACATTATCCTGCGCTCCCCATACCTGCCGACCAAGGCTATCATAACCTCGATCGCTGGTATCCATGCCCTGGGAATGTAGAATAATTGTATTAGTTATTTTCACCGCACCTCTGGCATTAGTGGGACAACCCTGGGGGGGAGTTTCTCCCCGATAACCCCCCGCTATCGGTTTTAAAAACACAGTACACACCGACTCGGCCAAATCTGATACATTTAATTTTCTTTCTGTCAAGTCTTTGTTACAAAAATTAATAAAGTTAGGGGCATTATTTAACTTATAAGCTTTTGATTCCACAGTGGAATTATCGGGGCTAGGTTGAATGACTAAAATTCTTTGACGATAGGGTTGATTTAAGCGATCGATAATTGCCTGTTCCTGATAAAGATAAATACTATCCTGTTTGGGGGAAAAATCCACGGCACAGGTGGTCATTTGCACCTTAGCAATGCGGGGGTTAGTCTGCGCTTGTTGCGTCGTATCCATGACCCCAATTAAATGATTAGCCACCCCCTGCACTTGCGGATTAAGGAGCAAAGATTGAGTGAGAAAAAATCCTAGGGCGATCGAAGTTTTCAGCATAAGCAGAGGCTTGATTCCGGTTAGTCTCTAATTAGCTTAAACTAATAAGCAGCAAGAGCAAAAATACCCCTTTTCCCATGGCTAATCATCTGGCTGAATCTGAAAGTCTTTACCTGCGAAAACACGCCGAAAACCCGATCGATTGGTGGTATTGGTGTGACAGCGCTTTAGAAATTGCCAGGAGAGAAGATAAACCGATCTTTCTCTCGATCGGTTATTCTAGCTGTCATTGGTGTACGGTTATGGAAGGAGAAGCGTTTTCCGATCGGGCCATTGCCGATTATCTCAATCAGTATTTTTTGCCGATCAAAGTTGATCGCGAGGAAAGACCGGACATCGATAGTATCTATATGCAAGCATTGCAGATGATGGTCGGTCAAGGAGGTTGGCCTCTGAATGTTTTCCTAACACCCGATAGTTTAATTCCCTTCTATGGTGGCACCTATTTTCCCGTGCAACCGCGCTTTAACCGGCCCGGTTTTTTGCAAGTGTTGCAATCGGTACGTCGCTATTATGACGAGGAAAAGCAGAAATTAAGCAAATTCACGGCCGAAATGCTGGGCGCACTGCGTCAATCGGTCATTTTACCGCGAGCAGAGACCAATTTAGCCGATACTTCCCTTTTAGCCACAGGAATCGAGACAAATACGGCGGTGATTCGGGTTAATCCCAATAATTACGGTCGGCCCAGTTTTCCGATGATTCCATATTCTCATCTGGCTTTGCAGGGCAGTCGCTTTGGTGACGATTTTGAGGATTCCCTCCGGCAAGCGGCCTATCAACGGGGGGAAGATCTGGCCCTGGGGGGAATCTATGACCATGTGGGGGGAGGATTCCATCGTTATACGGTGGATTCGACGTGGACAGTTCCCCATTTTGAAAAAATGCTCTACGATAACGGGCAAATTGTCGAATATTTAGCCAATTTGTGGAGTGCGGGTAATCGAGAGGCAGCCTTTGAGAGAGGGATTAAAGGCACGGTTAACTGGCTAAAACGGGAAATGACCGCCCCAGAAGGTTATTTTTATGCGGCCCAAGATGCCGATAGTTTTGAGAAGGCCACGGATGGGGAGCCGGAGGAAGGGGCCTTTTATGTCTGGTCGGATTTGGAGTTAAGGGATTATCTCTCGACCGAGGAATTGGGGCTGCTGCAGGCTAATTTTACCGTCACTGGCGAGGGTAATTTTGAGGGTCGTAATGTGCTGCAACGTCGACAAGGGGGAGAATTATCAAAGGAGATAGAAAATATCCTCGATAAGTTATTTATTCGGCGTTATGGCAGTTCTCAAGCCCAATTAGCTCTTTTTCCCCCGGCCAGAGACAATCAAGAGGCGAAAAACGTCTCTTGGCCGGGACGGATTCCGGCGGTAACAGATACGAAAATGATCGTCGCTTGGAATAGTTTGATGATTTCCGGTTTAGCCCGGGCCTTTGCCGTCTTTGGTGAACCTTTGTACTGGAAAATGGCTACGGTCGCGGCCGAGTTTATTCTCAAGCATCAGTGGTTAGATGGACGTTTTCAGCGCTTGAATTATCAGGGTCAGGCCTCGGTTTTGGCCCAATCGGAGGATTTTGCCTATTTTATTAAGGCTTTGCTGGACTTGCAAACCGCTAATCCCCAAGAAACTGGCTGGTTAGAGGCGGCTATCGATTTACAGGGGGAATTTGATCGCTGGTTTTGGGCCGAGGATGAGGGGGGATATTTTAATACTGCGTCCGATCATAGTCTCGATCTGATCGTGCGAGAACGGGGTTATACGGATAATGCCACCCCTTCGGCCAATGGAATTGCGATCGCTAATTTAGTGCGTCTGTCGCGATTGACGGAAAATCTAGAATATCTCGATCGGGCCGAAAAGGCCTTGCAATCTTTTAGTACCATCCTCGAACAGTCCCCCACCGCTTGCCCCAGTTTATTTGTTGCCCTCGATCACTATCGTCACGGTTTCTGTCTGCGCGCCCCGGAAAGCTCGATCGAGCCGCTGTTAAGTCGCTATTTACCCACTGCGGTCTATCGAGTCGATGCCAGTTTGCCCTCTAGCACATTTGGGTTAATTTGTCAAGGGTTATGCTGTCTTGAACCGGCGGAAAATTTAGAACAGTTGGACCAACAAATTGCCGGGGTGATGGTGGGGAAGTCAATACTACTCGGTTAAGGTTTTTTCTCTCTGCTCCCCACTCTCCTAGGAAATAGGCTCTGGTGTTTGGCTTTCGTTGGCAACTTCTAACTAGGGTTTGCTGAATAAATCTAAAAACCTTGTTGGATAGGGTTTTTAGACTTGCTTTCCCTCAAAAAGTGCCGACCTTTGGAGTGATTGGGGGGAAAATTCAGGTACTTTTTCCCTGAAAATTAGGTAATTGACCCCCTGAAAATGGGTAAAACCCCACACCCCACACCCCACACCCTGCCCCCAGGAAAAGCTTTTTCAGCAAACCCTAACCAGCCTTGGATGGCATCTTGAAGGTTATTGATGAGTTCATCTGTACCATGCCCTTCTGTTATGCAGCCAGGGAGTGCGGGAACTTCCGCCCAGTAGCCTCCTTATCGGCGGGAAAAAGGCGTTAAATATCCGTGAGTGGGAATGTCTTTTCTGTGGGACTTTTCATGATCGAGACATCAATGCTGCGGTAAATGTCAAGGTCGCCGGTGGGCAATCGGAGACCCTAAATGGACGGGTCGGAAAGCGTAAGACTACCGCTAAGGTAGCGGCATCCCGGGTCGCGTTAACCCCATTGACGCGACCATTCTAAAAAGGTGGCGTGGTGAGGAATCACCGTCCGTTTACAGCGGTGAGGATGTCAAGGTTTCCCCAACTTCAGGATTTACCCCAAAGAAATTGCTTAATCTGACTGCATAATCAACATAGTCTACCCCCAGAAGTACAGGGCAAATGGTGCTTCCCCACCATTGCCTTGCTGAGAGCTTCGACGGTGAGTTCAGCCGAACCGCCGAACGGTGGGGACTGACGCGGATTCGTTCAACTTTGAGAAAATTGTCGGAAAAGAGATATTAACTCGGAAAGCCATTATACTCAATGATCGAAGACTATTGGCCAGCGATCAATGAACCAAGATAACGAGATTAGTCATTTACTAGACCTCATGCCCGCCTCGGGAAGGATGATGACGCGCATTGTCAGCAAACCCGAAAGCAGCAAGGTAATCGAAACTAATTTTCCCCTGCCCTGGCAAAGAGGGGTCAGACCAATTCAAATTAATTTTGACCTCTGGCGGCAATTATCAAGACCCCAACGGGATTTAGTCTTGTTAAGGGCCGTCTGTGTTTTAACGGCAGTAAAATGGTTTAAACCCGATCTCGATCAAGTAATTGCCCTAGCTGGTATCATCGGTTTAAGCGTGGAAACCCTGCAAACCGATGCCGTCGGGATGGCAGTAGCGGGGGGTTTAACTGCCTTGGCAATTAACCGGATTTGGCGAGAAAAACGCAGCCCCCAACGGGAATTAGACGCAGATGAAGCAGCCCTAAAAGTGGCTGTTAGACGCGGTTACACGGAAACCGAGGCCGCTAAAAGTTTATTATCGGCTATTGAGACTATAGCTGAAATTGAAGGGCGATCGAGTCTCAATTTTAATGAGTTATTGCGCTGTCAAAATCTGAAAAAATTAGCCAATCTCTCCTTTGTTGGTGTTCCCGATCAGGTGAGACAATCTTAAGGTCAGTTGTTTTGGCTACCGGCTTTCTTTTTACTGATTACTGATCACTGATCACTTAAATCCCTAACCTTAAAATAACTACTATAAAAATATTTTTCCCCTTGCTCAATGGCTGCAATTGACTCTTTAGAAAAAGTCTTAAAACATCACTTTGGCTACGATCAATTTCGACCGAATCAACGCCAAATAATTGAGGCTGCTTTAAATGATCAGGATTTATTAGTAATTATGCCCACCGGAGGCGGTAAATCTCTCTGTTTTCAACTACCTGCTTTAATTAAAAAAGGGGTGACGGTGGTGGTTTCTCCCCTAATTGCTTTAATGCAGGATCAGGTAACTGCTTTAGCTGATAATGGCATCGGGGCAACATTTCTCAATAGTACTTTAAACGCTAAACAAGTTAGAGAAAGAGAATCTTTAATCCTGCAAGGGAAAATTAAACTGTTATATGTTGCCCCAGAAAGATTATTATCGCCTAGTTTTTTAGACTTTTTAGCTGTTATTGATAATTACCTCGGTTTAGCCTGTTTAGCAGTGGATGAGGCACACTGTGTCTCCGATTGGGGTCATGATTTTCGCCCTGAATATCGACAAATTAAACAAGTTCGTCAACGCTTTCCCTCCGTGCCAATTCTGGCTTTAACTGCCACCGCTACCCAACAGGTTAGGGAAGATATTATCCAACAATTAGGATTGCGAGATACTTCCATTCATATTGCTAGTTTTAATCGTCCTAATCTTTATTATGAAGTTCAACCTAAAACCAGTAAATCTTATCAGCAATTGTATCAATATATTAAAGGACAAAAAGGGTCTGGTATTGTTTATTGTATCAGCCGCAAAACCGTCGATCAAGTTGCCGAACAGTTACAAAAAGATGGTATTAATGCCCTACCCTATCACGCGGGTATGGATGATCGAGAAAGAAGCGAAAATCAAACCCGTTTTATTCGGGATGATGTGCAGATTATGGTGGCAACAATTGCCTTCGGTATGGGGATTAATAAACCAGATGTACGCTTTGTCGTTCATTACGATTTACCCCGCAATTTAGAGGGATATTATCAAGAATCGGGCCGCGCCGGTAGGGACGGAGAACCGGCTAAATGTACCCTCTTTTTTAGCTTTGCAGATGCCAGAAAAATTGAGTATTTTATTAACCAAAAAACCGAGCAAAATGAACAACAGAAAGCCCGCCAACAATTGCGACAGGTGTTAGATTATGCTGAAGGGACTGAATGTAGAAGATCGAGCGTACTAGGTTACTTTGGAGAAAGTTTTGCGGGTAACTGTGGTAACTGTGATAACTGTCGGAATGGGAACAATTCTGAGGATTGGACAATCGAGGCACAAAAATTTTTATCCTGTGTGGCGCGGACGGGACAAAAATTCGGTATGATGCACATAATCAACGTACTCAGGGGAGGAAAAGGTGAAAGAATCACCCAATATCAACATCATTTATTATCCACTTATGGCATCGGTAAGGATAAAACTCTCGGGGAGTGGAAACGTTTAAGTCGTTCCCTTGTCCAGCAAAATCTATTAGTAGAAACTGAAGACGATTTTAGAATCTTGAAACTTAATCAACACAGTTGGGAAGTGATGCGGAAACAACGTTCCGTGTTTATTGCCGTCCCCCAAAAAGCTAACGGTCAAATCTTGGGAGACGACAATCCCAATATGGTGGAAAGTGATTTATTATTCGAGCGCTTGCGGCAACTGCGGAAAAAAATTGCCGATAGTCAAGGGGTTCCCCCCTACGTTATTTTCCATGATTCTAGTCTGCGTTTGATGGCCCAATCAAAACCCCGGAGTTTAGGGGAGTTTCGTCAAATTTCTGGAGTAGTACACAGCAAAGTCCAACAGTATGGGGATATATTTATAGCGGCAATTAATGATTTTTGTCAGGATAGTCTTCCCTCTACTCAATTCCTGACTCTCCAATACTATCAGGATGGTTTGACTGCGGAAGAAATCGCTCACAAAAGAAGCTTAAAAGTCTCAACAATCTATGAACATTTAGCTAAATTGCTGGAAGCTGGTTACGAAATTGATATTAATCAGTTAGTTTCTAAGAATAAACAGGAATATATTCGTTTAGCGATTAAAAAAGTTGGCGTTCAATCCCTGAAAACTCTCAAAGAAAATCTGGGAGATAATTATAGTTATGAGGAAATTAAATTAGTTGTTGCTTGGCAAAGAAGACTTTAAAAACTATAGGAGAGGGGGAATTATGAATTATGAATTATGAATTATGAAGTGGGGAAGTGAACTGATAACTGATCACTGATAACTGATCACTGAATTAAGCAAACCCTATTTAGGGGACAAGCGTTCTTGAATTTTATTAATCGCCCAGCTTAAAATCGCCCCCGCAATTAAAATACTAATAGCAGGATTGAATAGGGGCAGCCAAAGACGCTGAAAAAGTTTAAATCCTAGGGGAATTCCTGTGGATTCACCGATAACAGCCACGGCAAACCAGAGAAAACCCGCTATCACTAAAAACACATCAAATATTAAGATTCTATTCAACCACTTGACAAATTGCTCTTTCATTGCATCAAAAACTTAGGTTATTTATACAGTTTATTCAGGAAAAAGTATAGCACTGTCACCTTAATCCCAAGCTCTCCAGAGCCAAGCTAGTCCGGCAGTAATAATTAAAACTTTAGTTAACCAATCTCCCCAGCGCACATATAAAGTTCTCGTATCCCGTCGATAAATTGTTTCGCTATGGATTTGATATTTATCTAAATCCGATAGCCAAAGGTGATTACCGTGGGGATCGACAAAAGCAGAATAACCTGTATTGGTGGCCCGGGCCATCCATCGATCGGTTTCGATCGCTCGCATGGTATCCTGAGCATGGTGTTGAGCGGGCATGGCGTGGCTATAATGGGCGTTATTAGAAGCAGTAATAATAAATTCGCCTCCCCTAGCAGTTTGACGGCGAAAATGTTCGGAAAAAGCCGACTCGTAACAAATGCCCACAATGATTTTACCGAAAGGACTGTCAATAATTTGAGCGGGATCTCCCGGTATTAAATGCGCTTGCAAGGGAGAAAGGCGATCAACAATTCCGCCTAAAATTTCCTGAAAAGGAACGTATTCGCCTAAAGGCACGAGAATTACTTTATCATACCGACTAATCACCTGTCCCTCGCCATCAATGGTCAAGAGACTATTATTATAACCCTTGTCCACCTTGCCAAATGCACCCAACCAGATCGGCGTTTTTTTGGCTAAAATTGCCGAATAAATCGAGCTATTATTGACTAAGTTCTCCCAATAGTAGGGTAAGGCGGTTTCAGGAGTTAAGACGGCATCTACTCCTTGATCGGCGAGAATTTGATAACCAGAGGTGTAACCTTCGAGCGCCTTTTGAAATCCTAGGGGTGAAAGTTTAATCGTGTTGGGAATATTGCCCTGAATTACGCCAATTTTTATCCCTAAATCCCTTGACTTTTCGAGCGGTTTATGGTAAACATTCCATCCCCAGAGATGCAGGCTCAAACAAATGAGGAGGGGTAAAGAGAGAAAAGCGAGATTTTGCCGCGATTGACGGATTAGGAGCAAGCTTTCGGCGATTAAACCGTTAACTGCCACAATTGCCGCCGTTATCGTCGTAAAACCCGATAATTTTCCCAATTGCAGAATCAATAAATTATGGGGACTTTGACTATAAGCAAGGGTAGTCCACCAGAGAGGGGATTGACTCCAGAGAGATTCTAACCCACACCAGAGGGCAGTGCCGATGAAAACCCGTAGGAGAGCATCGCGAAAAGATGACCGATTAACACTTTTGTTGACATAAAACATAACTAACGTCCAAGTTAGCACGATCGCCGTTCCCCAAAAAGTGATAAACAACCAACAAAACAGGGCAATTGACAAACTGGCTAACCAGGGGACACCCATCCAAGTCATCGGGTGAATTCCCGTGATCCAGAATAAAGCGAGACCATGGTAGGCAAAACCCCAGCCAAAACCGTATAAAAGCTGTTTTTTTAGGGATTTTTCCGCTAATCTCACAACCATCCACAGGGGGACGAGAGAAATCCAAGCGAGTAACCACCAAGAAACCGGCGCTACTGTTAACCCCATCCCCACACCGGCCAAAATTGCCCAGAGAAAACGCACCATCTTTCACTCCAGTCAGGTTAAACTCGTCTAACCTACTAGATCAGAGTAGCTAGAGGGAAGACAAAAAACAAGAGAGACACAGAAGTTTTGGCTACATCTACAATAGATCAGTTAGCGAGCAAAAAACCCCTTCCATGAGATGCTATGGCAAGCTATAGACTCAGACAAACACAGAGATGGGGAATGTCACCCTCACCCTAAAAGCCTAAACTCGGACTGAATAAGTGATTGAATACATGAATAATTTTAACCCCAAATTGACTACTCTGGCTCTTGTCTTGAATGTCGAGGAAAATCTCGAAGATATTTTTCGGAAAATAGCTAGTCTGAGCGCTCATCAATTGCGAGCGCGGCACTGTTCAATTATGTTAAGCTCTCCACAGGAATTAAAAGGGGAAATTACCGATTATCTAGAAGTTTTTGCCCATTATGATGATCTATCACCTTTGGCTGATCAAGAAATAATTAAACTCGATCAAGGTATTGCCGGCACTGTAGTGGCTACAGGGAAACCTTTACTAATTAAGGATATAACTCGATCGCCATTTTCCAGTGCAGCCCGTTATCCCAAAAGATCAAATAATAATAGTTTTATATCCGTACCGATTATCCTGAAAGAGCAGGTAATCGGAGTAATTAATCTCAGTTTTCCCCTAGACAAAAAACATTTTGAACCATTAGATTTAGAAATCTTGCAGTTATTCGCTCAACAGGCTGCCCAATCCTGGCAAATTTTTCATTTGCAAGGGATGTTAAAATCTCGTTTTGTGGCTATGGCAGTGACTAGAGAAATAGCAGAAATTCAGTCCGAACATTTGATCGCTGTCCCTCCTTATCCCCCGAAATTAGCCAAAATTGTCGCTAAGGCTTTTTTTAAAGAATTAACTCAGGCCGGTTTTGGAACCCATCAAGTTATTGAGATTGCCAATGAGGTTTTGAATTTACTACAAAAGACTCTTAATAAACATAAAAATCGTCTGGAAGCAAAAGATTGAGCGCTAGTCAGGGGTTAAAATCGACTCACTTGCCACTCCCGTGCTGTCCTAAGAAGTAATTGGGATATTTAACAGCTTAATTTACTGATTGCCGCTGCCGTCCTGCCGTCCTAATTCATAGACACCGGAGGCAACACAAGCGAGAATACCGACACTAATCGGCCAACTTTTTCCTAAACTAATCTCGATTAACCAATCGGAGAAACCGCCGAGAATGAGAAAGGGAATAATACTAAAGATAGAGGCATAAAAAGCATTTTGTGATTCTCTGGCGACGCGAGTTTTTTCAAACTCCTCTAGGGAAGTATAGAGGAAACGCTCGGCAAAATTAAACCAGCGATAGAAAATTTCTATAAACCAATTTCGCACCCCAGCTAACCCCAAATATAATGCTAAAGACCAGAGACAGCTACCGGCAATAAAAGCCGGGGAAATATTGATAGTGAAGGGCAGAAAGTCGATTACCATAAATGAGAGCCACAGAAGTGGTAAATTTGAGCGAACGGCTTGATCGATCTTAACAAGTCTTGACCCTTGCACCAAAAAGATGAAAATTCTTCAGATTGTTCCTTCGATTTCCCTTGTTTACGGGGGTCCTAGTCAAATGGTACTCGGTTTGTCAGCGGCCTTGGCGCAACTGGGCCAAGAGGTGACTATTATTACCACCGATTCCAATGGTGACACGGGACAAGCACCCCTAGATGTGCCTTTGGGGGTCCCTGTTAGTCAAAATGGCTATCAAATCTATTATTTTCCCTGTTCTCCCTTTCGGCGCTATAAATTTTCCCTTGATCTGTTTACTTGGTTGGCTAATAGGGCAAAAGATTACGATATCGCCCATATTCACGCTTTATTCTCCCCGGTAAGCAGTATATCG
Source organism: Microcystis sp. M015S2 (assembly GCF_020245945.1). NCBI lineage: Bacteria > Bacillati > Cyanobacteriota > Cyanophyceae > Chroococcales > Microcystaceae > Microcystis > Microcystis sp. M015S2. The sequence continues at coordinate 22,503 of NZ_JADBTX010000019.1, read as the reverse complement.
GCTTTGATCGCTCGTTACCGTCAACTGCCCTATATTCTCCGTCCCCTAGGCACCCTCGATCCGGCAGATTTGCAAAAAAAACGGCAACTTAAACAAATATATGCCAATTTTCTGGAAAGACCCAATTTAGCGGCGGCGGCGGCAGTTCATTTTACCAGTCAGCAGGAGTGTCAAATCGCCGAAAGATTTAATATAAAAACTAAGGATATTGTCATCCCCCTAGGGGTAGATTTTTTTAACCCACAAGCTTTACCAGTAACGGGTTTTGATCTTCCCGAAAATAAACAGATCATCCTCTATATGTCCCGTCTTGACCCGAAAAAAGGTCTAGATTTATTGCTGCCCAGTTTAGAAAGGTTGTTAGAAAAAGGCCTAGATTTTCATTTTGTCTTAGCAGGAGGCAATCCCCAGGATCGAGACTACGAAAATCGCATTAAAAATCAGATCGAGCGGTCAATCTTGGCTAAAAACACGACAATTACCGGATTTGTCACTGGAGAAGTGAAAAATAGCCTCCTCGCTAGGGCCGATTTATTTGTTTTACCTTCCTACTATGAAAATTTTGGCATCGCAGTGGCAGAAGCTATGGCCGCCGGAATTCCTGTGGTCATCTCGGACCGGGTGGATCTGCATCCTGCGGTGGCAGCAGCGGCCGCGGGATGGGTGACAGCTTGTCAGTTGGAGGATTTAACTAATACTTTAGAAGCGGCCATCACTAATCCTGAAATTCGCCAACAACGAGGGAAAAATGCCAGGGATTTAGTCTTAAATCAATACAGTTGGTCAGCGATCGCTGAACAGATGCTAACTGTCTATCAAAATCTAGTCTGAGCTATTGATCGTCCCCTGCTCGATCGAAGTCACAGACGGATTAAGATTTAGGCCATCAGGATAACCAGCACTAAAAATGCCAATAAGGTTAAACCTGATTGCAGAAAGACGGGGAGTGCAAAAGAGTCCATAATAGTAGCTCACTTTTTAGGGATGGCTCTATTTCCAATATACGCTTTCATCTCCGCTAATTCCTCATATTTCCCTCCGCAATGTCATCATCTCATCATTTATTCATCCCATGGGGAGAATTTGAGGCAAATTGTACTGTATTTAAACTGGGTAGGGAGCATTTTAATACAAATGTACAGAACTTGGTTACTCCCCACCCTGTTCACTTAAGTTTCAGCGTCATGATTATAATTAGGGAATGATAGAAATTCTTAGGCAATAGGATCACATCAGTGTTGATAAATCATCTTTTCTTCGGCGCTTTCCTACCCCTTGATACTCTCCTGTCCACCCAGGGGATTATGGTTATGCTCCTGGCCGCTTATGCTTTAGCCATGTGGATGTTTCTAACTAGCGCCCCAAAAGTTCATACAATCATGGTGACAGATTTGGAGACAGCCCGACAATTTTATGAAGGACTTTTAAATTTGCCCACGGCCGATGTCCCCCTCCATTACTATTACAATTATGAGCAGACGATGGGCAATAATATGATTGACCCATTTTATATGTCTAGTAATCCGGCTGTGACTACTGCCAACACTTCTTTGGGAGATCAACCCCAGGGTTTATGGTATCAGTTAAAGAAAAATACCCAACTGCACATCGTTGCTGGAGCAACCGCGGGTTATAAGGATCGTCATCGTCACGTTTGTTTTGATCACGATTGTTTAGAACAAATTCTGATGCGGGTGGAATCACGACGCTTAAAGTATAAAGTTCGTCGCAATAAACCTTTAAATTTTTTGGTCAAAGATAATGCCAATCGCGTGATTGAAATGGCCGAAGTCTCAAATTAGTTAACGGTAATTTGATTGGGGGCAACCATAACGGTAAATAACTAAACTATGAATGCTCAACTGCTCACAATCGTTTTAATTTCTTTAGGGGTAGGTATTGGTTTGGCGATTCTACTCCTGATTTTAGTCAAGTTAAGACGCTGCAACCAACAGGTAAATAGTATTGTCGATCATCACTCTCTCATCGGTTTAATCGGAGTTGTTCAAATCCCCTTCGATAAAAATAGCAAGGGGAAAGTGCGAGTTAATGTCGGGGATAGTCTGATCGATATAGTAGCGATAACGGAAGGGGAAGAACAATTTAATGTCGGGGATCAAGCATTTATCCTCAATTTCCAGGATAATAAAGTTTTAGTCATTGCGGAAAAGTATATCAGAGGCGATTTGTAATTTCTTCTAGACCAAAGGGTAACTAACTATGAATAGTCAAAATAATTCCTATCTCATCCAAATTAATCCCAACCAATACGACAACAATAACAATAACAGTGCTGGCAATTTATTATTGAATAGTGTTCCCATTGCTTTATTGATATTTCTGGGGGTCGGTGCGATTTGGTTTATCAATTCTTTTTTGTGTATTTGTAAACCCAATGAAGTGGTAATTCTGAGTGGGATGAAACGCAAATCAAAAGATAGACAGGATGCAGGTTATCGAGTAGTATCGGGGGGTCGGGCGATTCGTATTCCAATTTTAGAAACCGTTAAACGCATGGATGTCACCACAACCCCGATCAGAATTGAGATTAAAAATGCCTATTCTAAGGGCAATATTCCCCTGAATATAGTGGCAATTGCTAACGTGAAAGTTAGTTCTAAACCTGAAATAGTCGGCAATGCGATCGAACGATTTTTAGATCGAGATCGAGAAGAAATTATTCGCGTAGCTAAAGAAACTTTAGAAGGAAACTTGCGGGGTGTAGTCGCAACAATGACCCCCGAACAAGTGAACGAAGATCGCCTAAAATTTGCCGAAAGTATTACCAGTAACGTCAGTCAAGATCTGTTTAAACTCGGTTTAGAAATTGATACTCTCAAAATTCAAAATGTTGCCGATGACGTGGATTATCTTAACTCCCTCGGACGGGAAAGAATCGCTTTAGTCATGCGTGATGCTGAAATTGCCGAATCAAATGCCCTCAATGAAGCTGAACAAATAGTTGCGGAATGTGAGGAACAGGCAACCGTGGCTAAAACCCGGGATCAAATTATCATTTTAGAGCAAGAAAACGAGTTGAGAAAGTTAAAGGCAAAACTGGAACAACAGGCAAAATCGGAAGAAGAAATAACTATTGCTGCCGCTAAGGAAAAACGTGCTATAGTTGAGGAAAAATTGCAGCAGGTTAGGGCAGAATTGGAAAGATTACGTCTCCAAGCAGATCAAGTTTTACCTGCAGAAGCGCAGCAGGAAGCTGAAACTTTCCGCGCTAGAGGAGAAGCGGCAATTTTTGAAGAAAATGCTAAAGCTGAAGCCTTGGTTAACGAATTATTCGCGGAAGTCTGGCAAAACACCGGCAGCGAAGCAGAAGCAATTTTCTTGATTCAACAGTTAGAAACTATCCTAGAAGAAGCGATCAAAATTCCTAAACGATTACACCTCGATCGAGTTAATATCGTTGATAATGGTGATGGTAAATCCCTGGCTACCCTGATCAAAGTCTATCCCGAAATCGTCAATCAATTCCTCGCCAGTGTCCATCAAACCCTCGGTATTGATGTAGTGGGAACTCTCACCAATAAAATTGAAAAATAGCAGTCAGAAAACCTACTAGACAGGCCTTCTAAAATAGATTGTTACCGAGATCGAGCAGGGTTAAAACCGCACTCGATCTCACCGATAAGAATCCCCGTCTTTTGCAAGCGGGGAAATGTCAACTCATCAATACTTGGGACCCTATCAATCGATTTTCCCAGTCGAAGCGGCATTAACTATAAACTTGCTAAAACCTCCTTAGCGGCGGCCAAAGTCCGTTCGATATCGGCCTCTGTGTGAGCTAAAGAAGTAAAACCAGCTTCAAACTGGGAAGGAGCTAGATAAACGCCTCTTTCCAACATTCCCCGGTGAAAACGACCGAATTTAGCCACATCGGCCTTTTTGGCATCTTCATAGTTATGCACGGGGGAGCCGGTGAAAAACATTCCGAACATGGCACTAATATAACCTCCAGAAACGCTGTGACCAGCATCTCTAGCCACTTTCAGCAGCCCTTCAGTTAAGGATTTGGTCACTTTATCGAGATATTCGTAGGTGCCGGGGCGCTGGAGTAACTCGAGGGTTTTAATTCCCGCCGTCATGGCCAAAGGGTTGCCGGATAAGGTTCCCGCTTGGTACATCGGGCCAGCCGGAGCCACCATCGCCATAATATCGGCCCGACCGCCGTAGGCCCCCACCGGCAGCCCACCGCCGATAACTTTGCCCAGGGTGGTTAAATCGGGGGTGATGCCGAATTTTTCCTGAGCGCCACCGTAGGCGATGCGGAATCCGGTCATTACCTCATCAAACATTAATAGGGCCCCGTATTCCTTGGTTAATTCCCGCAATCCTTCTAAAAAGCCGGCATCCGGCACGATAAAGCCGGCATTACCCACCACTGGCTCTAAAATCACCCCGGCGATAGAGTCGGGATTTTCGACAAAGAGGGCTTTTACCGCTTCCAGGTCATTGTAGGGGGCAGTTAAAGTGTTGTTAGTGGTGGTTTTGGGAACCCCCGGCGAGTCGGGTAGGCCCAGGGTGGCTACACCAGAGCCAGCTTTAACCAGGAACATATCGGCGTGACCGTGGTAACAGCCCTCGAATTTGATGATTTTATCCCGGCCGGTAAAAGCCCGCATTAAGCGCAGGACGGACATACAGGCTTCGGTGCCGGAATTGACAAAACGCACCATTTCAATGCTGGGAACGGCATCAATCACCATTTCAGCGAGAATATTTTCCTGGACACAGGGAGCGCCAAAACTGGTCCCTTTGTCTAGGGCCTGGTGTAGGGCGGCAATCACTTCGGGATGGGCATGACCACAGATAGCCGGCCCCCAAGTTCCCACATAGTCGATGTATTCGTTACCGTCCACGTCGCGAATATAGGCCCCTTTGACGCTTTCAAAAACGATAGGTTGACCACCGACGGATTTAAAGGCCCGCACGGGGGAACTTACACCCCCCGGCATTAATTTTTGAGCGGCTGTAAAGATTTCTTTCGATTTTGTTGTTTGATACGAAGATGTGCTAACCAATCCTGTCTCCTTGTCTATTTGAGTCTATCGGTTTCGGGGAATGCCCGGAGTTTTGTTTTGTTAATTTCCTGCTGCTTGTTCCATTTTAAAGATCACCAGCCTACATTTTACGCAATTTTTTCCCTAAGAAAGGCGCTGGTCGGCTCAAGTCTCGCTATTGTTAACTTGTAGCTTGATCCTTAACAACTTATGTAATTGGCTGAGAAGGAGCAAAAATTTCACTTTTGACAATTTTTCCACAATCTTTTCAGAATTGCCAGAAAAACCTAGCAATGGGCGAAGTTATTGCTATTGATAGATTTTAGACCGGAAAGAGCGATCGAAAAAAGCTCCGGTTTTCCACAGATTTTCCACAGGGGAATTCTTGCTATTATTTCTTAGCGTACAAAAAAACTATTCCTGCTATGAAATTTACCAGTAGTCAAAGCGAACTCAACAGCAATTTATCCCTAGTTAGTCGGGCCGTTGCCAGTCGTCCTACCCATCCGGTGTTGGGCAATGTTCTTTTTTGTGCCGATGAGGAAAAGGGCGAAATTAGCCTGACTGCTTTTGATTTGAGTTTAGGGATTCGCACCAGTTTTCGGGCCGAGGTGGTGGAAGGGGGCAAAATTACCCTGCCGGCAAAATTACTTAACGATATTGTCTCTCGTTTGGGAGAGGGGGAAATCACCATCTCTGTGGAAGAAAACGAGAATGATGAGGAGCATAGTCTCGCTTTCCTGAAAACTGCCTCGGCACAGTTCCAAATTCGCGGCATGAAGGCCGATGAGTTCCCAGAATTGCCCACGGTGGCCGATGGAGAAATTGTTAATTTACCTATAGTTGCCTTGACAGAGGGACTAAAAGGTGCTTTATTTGCCGCTAGTGGCGATGAAACTAAACAGGTGTTGACGGGGGTACATTTAACTAAAACCGTCGATTGTCTAGAATTTGCCGCTACAGACGGTCATCGTTTAGCGGTGGTACAAACTCCCCTAGAGGAGGTGGAAAGTGCCTCTGGTGGCTTTAATGTCACCATTCCGGCCCGGGCCCTGCGAGAATTGGAAAGAATGATGGCAACAAAACAAAATATCGAGACTATTACTCTGCACGTGGATGATTCTCAAGTCATCTTTGAAATGGGGGAACAGAGGTTAACCAGTCGTAAGTTAGAAGGGGCCTATCCCACCTATAATCAGTTAATTCCTAAATCCTTCGAGCGCTCTTTGGTTTTAGACCGCAAACAATTAATCCGTTGTTTGGAATTAGTGGCGGTTTTATCGGACCAAAAGAATAATTTAGTCAAGTTTAGCCTCGATAGCGAAAATGACCGTTTATCCCTAGCGGTGGAATCTCCCGATTTAGGTAGCGCCAAAGAGTCCATGGCGGCGGAAATTCAGGGAGAAAGTGGCGATATTGCCTTTAATGTTAAATATTTAATGGACGGTTTGAAGGCTTTACCCAATAATGATATCCAAATGCAGTTAAATGCTAGTACCCAACCGGTTATTTTTACCCCCTTGGGAGGTTTAAAGATGACCTATTTGGTGATGCCAGTACAAATTCGTCAGTAATTTTCCCCTAGCAATTATAGAAGGAGAGGGAGACTTTTCAGCTATCAGCTTTCAGCATTTGTTTGCCAATTGATTAGGCAGTTTTCTAGTTATTATCACAGTCCGAGTCCCTGACTGCTGACTGCTTAAAGACTCCTGACTCCCCCAATTCTGGTTAATTAATACCAATTATCCATCGACCGGAAAATTGAGGCATCGGGGAACACAGTGGGATTACCACTAGCGTCGATTTTTTGCCGTAATTCTCGCAGTTGTTGATTGCCGATGAGAAAATCACTTTCTACTAATTGATAGGGCAGTACATTATTATTTAAAGCATACACTGCCGTGATGCCGGCAGCTACCCCAGAGGACCACTCGAAGGAATGGACACGATAGGCGGCCGCGGCAATATGACTGAGAGCGATACTTTTACCCGCTATCAGTAAATTATCGATTTTTTGGGGAATTATAGCCCTTAAAGGGATCTCGAAGGGGTAAGCTTGGCCCTGTCCCTGTCTTTCTCCTGCTTTTTCTGTATTACCTGGTTTTTCGGGGGGATGTTCCGTCATGCAGGGATGAAAATCAATCGCATAGTGACCGATACCGACGGAATCGGGGTAAATAGTCGATCGCTTGCGTTTAACGGCCTGATCGGGGGATAATGTGCCATCAAGTACGGAAAATCCCTCTAATCCTGCCAAGGTGGCAATTAAGCGCCGATATTCTGCTGGAGAAAGATTTTGACGATAGAAATCGCTTTGAAAATTTTGTCGGGAAATATCGATTTCTGTGACGGTAAAACCAGCGGGGAAAGTCAGGGAAGGACGACCGATAATCCGTCTTGCTTCCCGAATATAGGGATATTTCGACAAACCGTGGGCAGTTCCCATGGGAGAATCAAAACCGGAGAGATAACGGTTATTCAAATGGGCAACTTTTACCCCGTCCCCTAACTGGGAATCGGTGGTTCCTTCTACTAACCAATAATAGTAGGAAATGGCGTGTTCTTCGCCCCTCGCGAGGGTTTCTGTGCGTAATCCTCCCATCCATCCCCCCGGAGATAACTGTCCTAACTCTTGCAACTGTTCACGGGTGTAGATAAAGTTATCCTTGGCAGTCCCCGGACGATAATCATTTCCCCAAGTCCAATTCTGCATGGAGATATCCCCTGGGACGGGTTCGGTAAAAGTAATTCCCCCAAAGGTTTTCTCTTTACCCAGTTGTGGACTCCAGATACGACGATAGGTGAAAACTAGGTCAAAATCGGCTAATCGCGGCAATTCATAGCTAAAATAGGGGGCATAGCGTTCATAATAAACGGGTTTCTCTTGGGTTTGTGGTTTTTCTGTTTCCTCCATGGCGAAGGTATAGGTAAAGCCTTGGGTACAGTAGGGGTCGCCAGTGACGCTAGAGGAAGAAGGTTCGAGATAACTGCGCTTATCGACCCCTAAACGGTAGGGAATATCTGATAATCCGATGATTTCCCCGGTTTCGGTCGCTTCAATCACATACCAATCTGCTAATTGATTCGGTTGGGAGGATTTGGGGACAAAACGGAGGATTTTCTTATCAAAACGGGGAGAATTTTCGTAGCGATAGATATCCTCCATTTTTTGCGATAAAAACTCGGTATTTAGGGGAGGAGTATCTTTTGCGGGACTATGTTGAATAGCAATTACACTGGTAATCTGTTGACCAGTGCCGCGATTGGGTAAAGTTTCAAGATTTAATTCTTTGACTACCGTGGAGGGAAACCATTTCAGGGTTCCTTTGCCTTTTTTGGCAGCGTCTTCTAACTGTTGAAATAATAATTTATGTCCATCAAAAGGCAAAAAACAAGACCCGCTTACCCAACATTCCCCGGGGTTGCGTTTGCCGTAATGCTTTCTAATTCTTTCCCTAAATTCTAGATAACCTTTCGGGAAAAATAATTTTTCTCTTTGTGTCCGTCTTTCATCTAATGCGGAGGTTCCCTGAGAAGATATCTGTCCCCCCACCCAGTCGGTAATCTCGGTTAAACAGACGGTTTTTCCTAATAATAAAGCTTCGTAGGCCGCACCGGCACCGGCTAAACCACCACCCACCACCAGAATATCACAGCCGACGGTTTGATCCGGTTCTCGCGGGGGGGCTGCTAGGGTAAGGGGAGTGAAAGCTTGTAGGAGAAATAATCCCAGAGAGAGGGATTTAAGAGGAGTAAAGTGATGATTGAAAATTTTAGGTGACATTATTGACAAATATCAATGTTGTGACTGAGAGTTTCCTCTTTCTTTGAAGAAGTAGCCAGAGAATCTGTTCCTGAAATCCTGATTCTTTTTTTTGGGCGATATTGAAAACTTTGTAGCTTGATGCTGGCTTTTGAGAGATTATACACCTTCAAGCTGACAATCGATCGCTTTTCTGGAAATGTCTTGACAAAATAGAGATAGCCTGATTCGGTGTCATTCCCTTTGTTATTCCCTGTAATCCTTCCTAAGTTAAATGCAAAACAAACCCGGGTAACACATCTTCCCCGGATAAAATAGCAGGTAAATTAATAATTTCCACATCGCTATTTAGTCGGTAGATTTCCACCTGCTGCTGTTGCGGATTAATCAACCAACCTAAACGTAAACCACTAGCTAAATATTCACGCATCTTGTCCTGTAAAGAGGTTAAGGAATCAGTACGAGAACGTAATTCAATCACAAAATCAGGACACAAAGGTGGGAACTTTTCTCGCTCTTCTGCGCTCAAAGCTTCCCATCTCTCCCGTTTTATCCAAGCAACATCAGGAGAACGATATCCTCCCTTTGGTAAACGAAAAATTGTCGAAGAACTAAAGACTTTACCAGAATTACTTTGACGATTCCAAATCGTTACATCAGCAATTAAATCAGCTTCTCGATTACCACTATTTCCACCCACGGGAGGCATAATTAACAATTCTCCTTTTTGATTACGTTCTAAATTCCATGTTTGATTAGCCTGACAGAGATGATAAAATTGTTCATCAGTCAAATTAACTGTCTCTAGATTTAACACTACAGTTTCCATAATCGCTTCTCCTTCTTGCTACTTTATAAGAATGGCTATATCGGTGATTCATCTCAACCTATTTATCTAATTGACTCTCTAAAAATTCTGGCCAATTGGGGTTAGTAGTGTCTAGGGAAATTAGATAGGGTTGTTCTTTTTCATTAAAAGGTTCTGTTTTCTCAATTTGGGCATTTAAAACCTCGATGGTAGCGTCAGAAATATCACCTTTTCTAGCGGCAATCCGTTGTTTTAAAACTTCTATAGGTGCGTGACAATGGACAATATGAAAAGGAATATGTAAATTTTGGGCATAGGTTAATAAGGGTTCTCGCCAAGCATATTTATCGTAGCGTGCATCGAGAATAACCCTATAACCTAAAGCTATTAAAATTTCGGCTAATTCTGTCAGTCTAGCGAAGGTTTTTTGACTCATTTCGAGACTATATATGTCTAGACTTCCTGCTTGATTTAAGTCAATTCCAGCCAAATGTTTGCGAACTGCATCGGAACGAATCTGAATAGCATTAAGATTTTTAGCAATTACTTTCGCTATGGTACTCTTACCCGAGCCAGAAAATCCCGACATCAGAATTAATCTCGGTTTCTGCGGTTGTGTGTAATGCCAAGCTAATTGATAATAATCCTGTGCATTGGCTTTAATTTTCTCGGAAAAAGTGTCACCATCAAGCAAAAAACTATTGACTTTTGCCCTCACATACGCTTGTCTAGTCAGGTAGAGAGGCAAGACTTTTAAACCCTCCCAGTCGGCGGTTTGTTCTAAATAAGTATTCACAAATAAATTAGCGAAATCTTCTCTCCCTCTAGCGGTTAAATCCATCGCTGTAAAAGCAATATCATACATGACATCAACGAAGCGAAAAGATTCATTAAATTCTATGCGATCAAATAATTGTATTTCTCCCTGCCACTGACAGATATTATTTAAATGTAAGTCGCCGTGACATTCGCGAATCATCCCTTTTATTTGTCTTTCTTCTAACCAATCTCGGTGTTCTGCGAAGAATTTATCTGTATAAGCTTTCGTTTCATCGTATTGTTTTTGGGTTTGGACAAAATTAATATATTTCTCGGTTTGTTGGTAGTTTTCATCAAAAGCTTGTTTAATAACTTCTAAATTGCCAAATTGAGTAATATGGGAATTAGTCAGAGCTTGTCGATGAAATCCTGCCACTTTTTCAGCCAAAGATTTTATAGCTTTTTCCGTTAGTTCTCCCCGTTCAAAAATTTTACTCAGTAAACATTCTTGGGGGAACTGATTCATTTTTAAAATGTATTCGATCGCCTTTCCTTCTCCATTTAAACTTATGCGACCCCGTTGCTCATTAATTGACAAAACTTCCAGATAGATATTGGCGGCAACTTTTTTATTTAACTCTAGTTCCTGTTCTAGATAATATTTTCTCTTTTCTAAAGTGGAGAAATCTAAAAAATTATAATTAACTGGTTTCTTGACTTTATAGGCATAATCTCCTGTCAAGAAGATAATGGAAGCATGGGTTTGGATAATTTCAACGGGAATTTTGACAGAATGAGGATAAAAGTCGGGATTTTTTAATTCTTCGATTAATTGGTTGCTATCCATAGCAAGAACTCCTCTGGGGTGCATCTTATTTTTGTAAATCTACTAAGTTGGGATTTTTCAAGGGAACCCCTCGGTTAAAATTGGGCGTTATTTCTGATTTTATCACTCAATCTTTGACTCTTGGGGGATTCTACCCCCCAAACCCCGTTGGTGAGGACAGGACTGTGAGTACAGGTCGCGCAGTTTCAGATGTCCGTGGAGGAAGTACCTCTTGCAAACGCTGGAAAGCATTAGCTTGACAAGTGGGATGCTGACACTGGTAGCATACATTTGTACCAGTTTACGGATGACTGATAAGTAGTCGTGCAAAATTAATTTCCTAGTCGAGACTCCGAGACTCCGAGACAGCTATCAGGGATCAGATTTGAGTTCACTGTTTACTGATCACAGCAAAAAGCGTTCAACTGACCCCTTAGATGTGTAATTAATTTTGCTTAGGTACTTAATTGCTGATTGTCGGTAAACTGTTGACTATCTAAATTACTCGTTAAGACTGCATGGGAACGGGGTCAGCTTTAAACGAAGGAATTAGGGGTACAGTTAGCTTGAGATAATTTTGGCGCCGGCTATTCCTTCTTAAGTTATATAGCTCTCTTATTCTTTGTGTGATAGGTTTAACTTAATATAGAAGCGATCAATCTTTGTGTCCTTTGTGTCTTTGTGGTTCGTTCCAGTCGCTCACTAGCAGGACTGTGTCTTAGAATATATTTTACCCACCAAACCCAAGAGAGCCGTTATAATTATAAGTCCCCCCCCCAACAGTTTGAAGAGCGATCAAACCCTTATCCAATATTTACCATCAAAAAGCAAGCATTTAGCCATGTTATCGACTATGATCGGCCTAGAGCAGAATTTGAAGAAGTACAAGGATTTTGGTTTACCCAGGCCTTGAAACCAGAAGATGTGACACAATTACTGTTAAGTAACTGTTCCGAATCACACCCAAAACTTTATTGAGAAGATAAATTAACTTAAAGACGAATGAGCCATGACTTTATCACACCCAAAACTTTATTGAGAAGATAAATTAACTTAAAGACGAATGAGCCATGGCTTTTGAGGGAGCATATTAACTTATATTTTTAGTTTTGTCGAGGTGCCGAAAAAATGATTAATAGTTCATCTAATTCCCGTTATCTCCTGATTGTGGAAGATCCTCAAGGTAGAAGAACAATTACCCTAGAAGAAATGAAATATTCTCTCGGACGTAAGTCCGATAATCAAATTGTTCTTCGCTCCAAACACGCGTCTCGCTATCATGCGACTTTAATTAAAAAGAGTATTGATAGCCAAAAATTTTCCTATTGGATTCTTGATGGTGATTTAGAGGGAAATAAAAGTCATAATGGTATTTATGTCAATGGGTCTAAATGCTTAATTCATGAATTAAAAGATGGTGATTTAATTAACTTTGGCTGTGATATAAATGCCAGTTTTCATTTAATAGCCAGTCAAGCAAAAATAGAGCGAGAATCAGTTGAAAGTCTAGGACAGTTACAAGGGAACCCTACGGAAAATGAAACCCATTCTAGCGATAATGACCCCCATGCAAAAAGTACCTTAATTCTCCATCAAGCTCCATCGCAAATCATAAGTTTTAATAGCAAGATTCAAGAGGAATATTCTTCGGTTGTTCTCACGGATTTACCTAACCGTTCTCTCTTTAATGAATATCTCTCAAGTGCTATTAATAATGCCTGGAAAAATAATAAACTGATCGGACTGTTATTAGTGGACGTAGGGCGGCTAAGAAATGTCAATAATAAACTAGGTTATCGACTGGGAGATAAACTATTAAAAATCTTAATTGAACGTTTAAGAAAAAGTTTGCGATCAGAGGATATAGTCGCCCATTGGAGAGGGTACGCATTTATTATCCTGCTGCCAGAAATTAATGATGCTAATGATCTAGAAAAAGTTAGTCAAAGAATTATTAAAACCCTAGAAAGTAATTACGAAATCGAAAATCACTCCCTAGTCGTGCGATTAAGTTTAGGTTCAGTTATCTATCCCCCCGACGGCACAGACAGGAAAGCAATATTACAGAAACTGGAGGAAAATTTAGTAGCAGTCAAAAATAATATAAATAATAACTCCCAGATAGAGTCAGTTAATGTTCACACCAAAAATACTCGTAGTTCTAAAGTTGAATATTTTCTCTATCAGGCAATGAGAAATAATGAATTAGCTCTTTACTATCAACCGCAAGTTAATATGACTCAGGGGCAAGTGGAAGGATTGGAGGTATTATTGCGCTGGTTACACCCTCAATTCGGATTAATCGCTCCTAATCGTTTTTTACCCTTAGTCGAAGAAAGCGAGTTAATCCTTGAGCTTAATCGTTGGGTGCTAAAAAATGCCTGTCAACAGGCACAAATATGGCAGCAGCGAGGGTTATTATACACTCCCATCTCGATCAATCTGTCCCCACACCAATTGCGCGATCCCCAGTTGTTCACCACCCTAAAAGAAGTCTTGACTGAAACCAAAATCGGGCCTTTCTTTCTGGAGATGGAAATAACCGAGACAAGTTTACTGGAAAATAGCCGCGAAACTGGTCGAATTCTTGGGGATTTGCAGAAATTGGGTATTAGTATTACCCTCGATGATTTTGGCAGCGGCTACGCTTCGATCGCCTATCTCGGTCAATTTCCCGTGAAAAAACTGAAAATAGAGCAATCTTTAACGAAAAAACTGACTAATACTCCCCAAGATACCCGTTTTATCTCGTCATTGCTGGCGATAGCGAAAAGTTTTAACTTAATAGCGATCGCCAAGGGAGTAGAAACACAACAACAATTAGAAATCCTGCAAGAATTAGGTTGTGAGAGAATGCAAGGCAATCGCATCAGTTGCCCCCTAGCAGTGGAGGAAATGACTACATTTCTCCACACCCACCGCACCCTCTCAGTTGGGGATTAGGAGTTAGTCCCGATGAAAAAATTTTCACCAGCACAGATGAAAGAGGTTTCTTTCCCCACATCCTACACCCCACACCCTCTTTCCAGTCAGGAGACAGGAGACAGGAGACAGCTTTTGTGTATTCTCCCCACTTGCCACTCGCCACTTGCCACTGATAACTGATAACTGATAACTGATAACTGATAACTGATAACTGATAACTGATTTTGGCCACTGATTCCGGTATGATCTGAACAGAGAATCTAGTATTAAATACCTACTCATTCTAGCGTGAGGCTCTTGCCGAACCTGTCAGCAGCAGAAATTTTTGGCGGCGGGGTACTGCTGGATCCAGAGTCTGGTTTAATTACATACTATGGGTTAACAATTAGTTGTGTATTTAGAGGGAAACTATGGCCAATAAGCCAGAGCGCGTGGTTCTAATCGGTGTAGCTGGGGACTCCGGTTGTGGGAAGTCTACTTTTTTACGTCGTTTGACGGATTTATTCGGGGCCGAGTTTATGACAGTGATCTGTTTAGATGACTACCATTGCCTCGATCGCAAACAGAGAAAAGAGGTGGGTGTCACCGCACTCAATCCGAAAGCGAATAACTTTGACCTGATGTATGAGCAGATTAAAGCTCTCAAGGAAGGTCAAGCCATTAATAAACCTATTTATAATCATGAAACGGGGATGATCGATCCCCCCGAAATCATCGAACCGAATAAGGTAATCGTGATCGAGGGACTGCACCCCTTATATGATGAACGAGTCCGGGCCCTATTAGATTTCAGCGTTTATCTCGATATTAGCGATGAAGTCAAAGTTAACTGGAAAATTCAACGGGATATGGCCGAGCGCGGTCACACCTATGATGATGTGATGGCGGCTATTAATTCTAGAAAACCGGATTTCAGTGCCTATATCGATCCCCAAAGACAGTACGCTGACGTGGTGATTCAAGTGCTGCCCACCCAATTACTTGAAGATCACGAAAGTAAGTTACTACGGGTCCGTTTAATCCAGAAAGAAGGGGTAGAAAACTTTGAACCCGCTTATCTGTTTGATGAAGGTTCCACCATCGATTGGCGGCCCTGCGGTCGTAAATTGACCTGCACTTATCCCGGTATTAAACTCTACTATGGTCCAGATGGCTTCTTGGGGAATGAAGTGTCGATTCTGGAACTAGATGGTCAATTCGATAACCTCGAAGAAATGATCTACATCGAAAGCCATTTGAGCAAAACTGGCACTAAATACTACGGTGAAATGACCGAATTACTGCTCAAACACAAGGATTATCCCGGTTCCACCAATGGTACGGGTTTATTCCAAGTCTTAGTCGGTCTCAAAATGCGTGAAACCTACGAAAAACTAATGGCAGCCGAATCAAAAGTGGCAGCCCAAGTCTAGTTTTTAGTTTTGACCGAACTGGCATCCTATATGGTTAGGATGCTGGTTTTTTTTAATCCACTAATCCCGATCGCAGGGCCAGCACTGCCGCTTGAGTCCGATCATCCACAGAGAGTTTATTTAAGATATTGCGGACATGGGTTTTCACCGTGCCGATGGTGATATAGAGTCGCTCGGCAATCTGAGCATTACTACAACCCGCAACAATCAGCTCGAGAATTTCTCGCTCTCGTCCCGTTAGGGACACATTTTCCCGCCATTGGCTATATTCTCGGTCAAGGCCGTGAATTATCACTGTTTTCGACCTGGCAGCCGCACCGACGGGAACATTTTGGCGCACTTGTTGCAGAATAATATTGGCGATCGCAGGGTCAAGCCAATGATTGCCTTCGTGGGTGGAATAAATCGCCTCGATTAACTTATCAATGCTAATATCCTTCATACAGTAGGAATCAGCCCCAGCACTAAAAGCCGCTAAAACCTGTTCTTGGGTTTTGTGCATGGTTAGCATGAGGATTTTCGTGGCCAGGGGGTCTTCGCCCCGATTTTGTTGGAAGCGTCGCACTAACTCGATCCCATCGATCATGGGCAAACCTATATCGATGATCGCCACATCGGGTTTAGTCTCCTCTAGCAGTTTCAGTCCCTGTAATCCACTGATCGCTTCCCCTACCACTTGAATACCTTCCCGATGCTGGAGAGCCACCACTAAGCCCATGCGCGTTAAATCGTGGTCTTCTACAACGATAACCCGCACTTTATCCATATTTTTTGACCAGTTTCGCCGAAGTAAGTGATGATTTGATAATTTTGGCTTTTCGATTATTCGAGCCGCTCCTTAACATTGACTTCACTCCCTTCCTCCTTCTCTGAATTCCGCTTTCTTATTCTTCATTCGGCAATCCCCTTTTTCCGGTTGATTTTATTGATACTTACTAAAAGCAGAGATGGCAAATATACTTAGCCTCCCCTAAAATCTACTCAAATCTACCCAAATCACCCAGAATTTTCTGCTTTAATTATTTCTTTATAATATCATACAAATCTCGATTATGCAAGGATTTGGCTTTTCTGGTTTCTGTGTGGAAACGAGGCCTATACTGATAGTTGATTTATTCACCAAAATAGCCCTAAAAGTCTTTCCCAGTAAACATTTCAGAATTTGATCGGCAAAAATTATTACACAAAGTCGAGAAGAGCCAAGATAATTTTAAGAAGAATACATCTTTGAGCTGCTTGGATTTTCATAGAATAGAACCAAGCTCTGGTTTAATTAATTTTTTAGCCTATATTAACAAAAAAATAATCTAAAACTAATAAATAATTTATGGTTTCTTGATTTAAGTAATCAATAATTAATTCAAACTATTCTATTGATAACTAGATAGTTTCTCAAAATTACTCTAGTCCTTTAGTTTATGGATAGAGGTAGTTTTTGTCTATTTTTCGCCCTTGGCCGTCACCTCCAATGGGATTGAGGCGGAATTTTTCCCCACTGTGCCAATCGATATAAACAAATAAAAATGGTGTCAGTAGGGAAAAAGCTCACCCCGAGGATTCCTGTAAAAAAATTAATTCAGCCGGTGTTACCGCTCCTTTTTCCGTAATGATAGCGGTGATTAAAGCGGCGGGAGTAACATCGAAAGCGGGGTTATAAAAGTTAACATCTCTGGGGCAAACGGTAGTTGTCCCCACCTGATAAATTTCGGCACGATCACGCTGTTCGATCGGGATACCCGTACCGTCTTTAAGGGAAAAATCCACCGTCGATAGGGGGGCAGCCACATAAAAAGGCAGATGATGAGCTTTTGCCAGCACCGCGAGGGAATAGGTGCCGATTTTGTTAGCCGTGTCCCCATTGGCCGCAATGCGATCGGCCCCAACAATCACCGCATCGATCAGTTTTTGCTGCATACAGTGGGCCGCCATGCTATCGGTGATCACGGTGACGGGAATTCCCTCCCGCAGACATTCCCAGGCGGTTAATTTTGCCCCTTGCAACCTTGGCCGGGTTTCGTCTGCATACACTTGTATTAATCTTCCCGCCGTCCAAGCGGAACGAATCACCCCTAAAGCAGTACCATAACTGGCCGTGGCCAGGGAACCAGTATTACAGTGAGTTAAAATTGTCAGTTTTTCTGGTTGCTCTGGCAGCGCCAATAAACCATGATGACCGATCGCCCGACAGGTTTCCACATCTTCTTTTTGGATATTGTGGGCAGTTTCCAGGAGATTTTTGCTAATTACTGCCACTTCTGGGCCACTTTCCTGGGCCACTTTTAACATTCGCTCGATCGCCCAGAATAAATTCACCGCCGTCGGCCGGGTTTGCGCTAATCGCTCGGCTATTCTAGTTAAATCGGCCAGAAATTCTTCTGTCTGGTCGGTTTTAATTTCCTGCGCTCCTAAAACCATACCATAGGCAGCCGCTACCCCGATCGCCGGGGCACCGCGGACAATCATCGTTTCGATCGCCCGGGCCATGGCTTCACTGCTGGTGATCTCAACTTCCTCATACTCCATGGGTAAACGGGTTTGATCGATCAGCCAAACTTTGTTATCTTGCCAACGCACGGGATAGATTGAGTTATTCTCGGCATTGTTTGTGGTCATAATTAGTAATCTCCGTAATAGTTGCAAAATTTTGTTTTTTTTTAAGAGGTCTAGTCCCGTGCGCTCTAGTTACTTTAAGCGAGCCAGCTTGGATTCTGGTCATAGCTAGATTAGGGTTTAATCTGATACATCCCGAATTTTATCCTTTATATTCTTGTCTAAGTTTTTGGACTCTTTCTATCTCTTTTCTGGTCGGGTGTAGAGTTTTTTTTTGCGGGTGATTCTCAAGCGTTCGGCTATTCTTGCCACTGTCGCCACACTTAACACTATACCAGTTCTTTCTAGGAATAGTTCCGATAGTTCGGCTAGAGTTGCGTCATTATTTTCCTCAATCAAATCACCGAGGGCGATCACCTGTTCTGGCGTAAGTTTTAAATGACGGCCACATCGATAAGTCTTCGGTCGAATATCTCCCGTTTCTCGAGATTGCTTCAAAAGCTTTTGTACGAAACTTAAGGTTACGCAGAATCTTTTCGCTAATTGTCTTTGAGAGATGGGTTCGTTATAATAACAGTCTAGGATTTTCTGACGGAACTCTACTGGATAGGATTTCATTTTTTTTACAATTTAGCTATCGATAACATTATACTCATTGAAGACATTATGCTGCCGGGTCGATTGTACCCAGTAACAAGTAGTTCAAAAATCAATACAATTACTTTGGGGTAAGGGTTTGGTGATTTTGCTTGGGAGGAATTTCGGGAATAAATAAAAATAATCTCTTGTCTCGTGACGACTGACAACCGATGTTTACTTTTCCTCTTGTCTTCTTGCTGCTAATTGGTCTAAAATTTCGGCGTGAACTTGGCGAGTAATTGGATAAAAATAGGCAAGAATTAAGCTAATGATCAGAAAAAATGCCGGTAAAGGCGCAATTGCTAGGCGAATTGCTATTAAAGCACTATCCGGCTGCAGGGGAATTGCTTCTCCTAGAATTCTCGGTTTAAAACCCGATGTTTCTAGAGCAATACCGACAAGAAATAACCCCAAAGCTAAACCAATTTTTTGCAAAAGTACCATAAAAGCATAAAAAATACCTTCTCGACGTTTTCCTGTTTCTAATTCGTCTAATTCAATCACATCAGGAACCATTGACCAAGGAATTAAATAGGCCACAGATACGCCAAATCCTGCCAAAACTGCCAAAGTATACATTAAAGTTATTTCTCCTGGTTGGAGCAAAAATAAACCGATTTGGGCAATAATCCAGAATGTCATCCCTAAAAAATAGACTATCTTTTTGTCTAATTTCTGACTAACTGCTTGCCAGAAAAATAACATCACTAAAGCTGTTCCCTGTACTGCTAAAGCGACTAAACCCGATTCTGCTTCCGATAGTCTCATGTAGCTGACGACGTAGTAAACCAAAATCGAGGCGGTTAATTGTACTCCTAACCAAGCACAAAGATAGATGCCAATAACGTATAAAAAGGGACGATTACCAAAAACTATTTTTAATTGTTCTTTCAGGGGAATAGTTTCGGTATTATTATCCGCTTCTCTCTGTTTAATTGCCGCACCATCCCTGAGATGATTTTCAGTTTTACCATAGTAAATATTTAACCCAGAAACTATCCCTTCTATTCCTAATAAAATTGTAGAAATAGCGATAAAATCTCTGGGATTTCCCCCCATTTTTCCTACTCCATAGACAAAGGAAAGCGCACCGATAACTATAAAAGCAATTGCCAAAACTTTTTTCCGAGCGGGATTAAGAATCGCTTTTGCTCCTCGTTCTTGTAAAACTAAAGCGCACCAAATAACTGCTATAATCGACATTAAAGCACAAACTGCACCTAACAATAAAAAAGCTTGATGGAGATCATTGGCATAGGAGGATGAGACGAGAATATAGAGAATTAATGAGAGAATGCTACCCCCGATCGAAAAGGCAAAACGAAAACTATTTAAGCGGGTTCTCTCATTATAATCATAGGTTAATTCAGGGGTGAGTGCCTGGTAGGGAAGATTGACTACTGTATAGGTTAAATTAAAAATAATGCCGATAAAAATATAATATAAAAATAACCATAATTGGTTATTAGTCGGGATTAACCACAGTAAAAAATAGCTAATTCCGAAGGGAATCGACCCCAATAACATCCATGGTAAGCGACGACCCCAGATCGTACGAGTTCGATCGCTCCACATGCCAATGATCGGATCGTTAATAGCGTCGAAAATTCTCACCACCATCAGCACACTACCAGCTAATCCTGCCGATAATCCTGCCACATCAGTGAGGAAAAATAGCAGGTAAAATACTGAGATATTGGCAGTGATAGCCGGTCCCAAATCGCCAGCACCATAGGCGATTTTTGTGGTTAAATTGAGTCTTTCAGCAGTTAAATGAGCCATAAAAGCAATTACAGAGACTAAAATAAGCTTAACCGTTCTGGGGGCATTTGTAACCTTTGTCAGAACAGTTGAGGAACTTTAATTTTTTTATCTCTAGTAATTCCCGAAAATATCCAGCGTTAAAAAGGGAAGATTCCTCGATGACACCGGGGAAAGAGAAATAGCTTTATCTTTGGCATCCGAGAAAATTCTGACTATTCTATCGCCTTGGCCAGCATTATGAGCTAAACTGACTAATATCAGTTATTTTAGCTATCAGCATCCGAATTTCCCTGATTCTGGCAGTTACACGCAAGAAGAGCCACAAGATTGTTCTTTTTCGGACTGTTAGCGGTTAGGATCTATTACTTGGGAGACGCTCGAAATAGATCAAGAAAGTGTGATAGTACAGATAAGAGATCGGGGAAAATTTTTTCGCCAAACCTAAACCTTTTTGACACTGACGTTCTATGATGCCTCATATATTCCTATTTTTAGAGATTTTTTCCCAAGAAGGTGGTATTCAATCCTATATCAAGGATGTTCTGCAAGCCTATCTCACTTTACCCGATTCTGAGGCGGCCGAGGTTTTTTTACTGCGGGATGCCCCTGATTGTCCTAATCCTTTTAAAAATCAAGGTATTACCTTTCATTACCTGAAAAATAACTCAGCAACTCTCGGACGCATCCAATTAGCCCTTAAGTTTTTAGTTTCTCTCCTCCAGAAACGTCCCCAACAGGTTTTTTGTGGTCATATAAATTTAGCCCCCCTCACCCGTCTTTATTGCCAAGCTTTAGACATACCCTACACCGTCCTTACCTACGGCAAAGAAGTCTGGGAACCTTTACCAAATTCCCAAAAACAGGCTCTGCAAGCGGCCGAATCGATCTGGACAATTAGCCGTTACAGTCGCGATCTTATGTGTAAGGCTAACGCTATCGATCCCAAAAAAGTAGCAATTCTCCCCTGTGTGGTGGATGAGGAAAAGTTTAATTTAGGTGAAAAGTCCTTGACATTAATCAAAAAATATGATATAGAAAATGCCAAAGTTTTATTAACAGTGGCCCGATTGTGGTCGGGGGATATCTATAAAGGGGTAGATGTTACCATTCGGGCCCTGCCGACAATTCTAGAGACTTATCCCGAAGTAAAATATCTAGTCATCGGACGAGGGGACGACCGCCCAAGGTTAGAAGCTTTAACCAAGCAGTTAGGAGTGGATAAACAGGTAATTTTCGCGGGTTTTGTCCCGACGGAGGAATTAGCGGACCATTATCGTTTGGCCGATGCTTACGTTATGCCTTCCCGGGAAGGGTTCGGGATTGTTTACCTAGAAGCGATGGCCTGCGGTGTTCCCGTGATTTCTGGAGATGAGGACGGTTCAGCAGAGCCGCTCCAGGATGGTTTGGTGGGGTGGCGCGTTCCCTATCGAGATGCTGAAAAGGTGGCTAAAGCTTGTTTAGAAATTTTGCCAGGTCAGGATCAACGTTGTCACCCGCAATGGTTGCGTCAACAAACTCTAACTAAATTCGGCAAAAAGACTTTACGAGCAAAATTAGAGCAGTTAATCTAAATCCCTATGCTCTATGTTAGTGCGGGTTTTGGGGAGCATCCCAGAGCTGCACGGGCAGGAGACCCGTTTTACATAGATTCTCTAATTTTATCTGTGGGCTAGGCCTCTAGCCCGTCCTTCCTGTCATTCAACCAGTTTACCTAAATTACACTAAATCCGGTTATTAAAAACTGCTGATTGTCGGTATTCCTGCAAATGTAAGATGCACCAGGTCAATTTATTGCGGGGGAACCTAGGAGCGAAGGTGATAATTTCGGTCAAAGAAATAAGTAGAGGTAGAACCTCGCTTATCTGCATTGCAAGCTATAACCTTACAACCAGTCAAAAATATTTGGCTCTTCTCGGTTCTGTGTGATCAGTTTAACTTACATAGGATCGATCTTTGTGTCCTTTGTGTCTTTGTGGTTCGTTCCACCCCCTCGCTAGGAGCAATGTATCTTAGAATACATTTTACCCACCAAATCCAAGAGAGCC